>JAISUO010000065.1 GCA_031272035.1 Synergistaceae bacterium | reverse complement strand
GCCTTGGAGTGAAGTACCTGCCGGCGAAGGAATGGGGAGAGTTTATGGTGGAGGCCGACACGCAGCTGGGCGCGGTCATGAAGGAAGCCGGAATCGCCAAGTAGAAAATAATTCAGCGACTATCGAGCCGCCTCCGGGTTTACTCCGGGGGCGGCTTCATGTTTACGGCCGGGTTTGAAGGTGTTCTTCCATTTTTCTGAACAGGCGGTCCAGGAGGTTCTGCACCCTGGCGTCGTTCATGGGAAAATGTTCTCGAATGCGCGGCAGCACTCCATATTCGTCCAATATCCGCAGGGAAGGGGCAAAGTTGATGTCCAGCACCCAGGTGAGCTGTATCAGCAGAAAATCCTGCAGCGATTTTGCGTTTTTGTAGGAACCCTTCCAGTTGTGTTCCACCTCGTCGATGAGCGCCTCCGAGAGGGGAGCGTCGATTTTGTGGCGGGGCAGGAGGGTGGATATCGTCCCTTCCCGGATACGGCGGTCCACGAGGGCGAACACGTCGAGTTTGTCGCTGTCCCGGGCCAGTTGACAGAAGGGCTGTAAATTCGGGGGAAGGTCTGGAAGTTCTTTTTTGTTGTGCAGTCTCACGGCCGCGAGAATCGCCTCACGGGCCCCGTCGTCGACGGCATCGGAAGGAAGCGCCTCTTTCAGCACCTCATACCCCCGTTCTCCGTGGTCGATGGAAACACCGTCGTAATAAGTCCCAAACTCGGCATACTGACTGAAACGCCCCGTGTCATGCAGGAGGCAGGCCGAAACGCCCGCGGCCGCATCCGGTTCCGTCCAGTTCAGCGCCTCGGTCAGCCGTCTGCCAATGTTCATGACCTCGAAGCTGTGTCTGTATTTCATCTGAATCATGGAGTCCGAGATGTTGAAAGTATGCGTATATTCCCGGAACCACTCTTTGATTTTTTTAAAATCCGTAAACACGACCTTCACCCCTTCTCTAAAAATATTATCATGGAAACAACATGAGACAAAAGGAAGCAGGCGCGAGGCTCCCGCGTTCAGGATGTTCTGTGCAGTGAAATTGCACTTTTCACGGAAATGAGACTACATTATAATAGGATTCTGCGGTCTGCGCAGTTTGCGTAAACTGCATATAAAAATTGCGGCATTATGAAGCATATGATGGAGTATTACGGAGATGGAGGGAATCGAAATGAAACGGGCGTCCTGGGGTGTTTGTGCGATAGTTTTTCTGACGTCGATACTGTGGGTGCGCTCGGCGTCGGCGTGGAGCGGGACTCTGGGATGGACCTACAACGCGGAGTCTCCAATCACCAGCTCCATAGCGGCTGTGGACGGACTGATCCTCGCGGGGGACTCCAGCGGCGCTCTGCACGCCGTTTACGCGGCTTCAGGCCGGCCCGCCTGGGTTTACCGGGGGAGCACCGCTGTGGTGGGCCTTCCCTCGGTCCTGGACAAAGCGGTCGTGTTCGCCCAGTCGGACGGGACCGTAACGGCTCTGAACCTCGCCGATGGCACGGTGATCTGGAAATATTCGCCCTCTTCCGATGGATATGGAGCGGATTCCCTGGTGGACGGCACGACGGCGGGCGATGGCAGGGTATACTTTGTGAAGGGCGACGGCGTGCTGTACGCGATCTCCGCCTCCGACGGCGGCGAACTGTGGCGTTATACCGGAGAAGAGCTGCAGAGCGCGCCTTTCTTCTCAGACGGCTCCGTTTACGTGGGAGGGCATAACGGCGTCCTCAGCGTCCTTTCCTCGGCGTCGGGCAAACGCCAGTGGGGAGGCGGCGCCGGCGGCGCGATCAATACTCCGGTAACCTCAGGAGAGAACGCGTATTTTTCCAGTTGGGACGGGTCCATACAGGCGGTTCGGATCAAGGGGGTCATTCCTCTGTGGAACACCAAAGTGGGCGACCCCGTGACGACCTCCCCCTTTGTGGGAGAGGGCCGGGTACTGGCGGGCACGGCCAGGGGTAAAGTTGTGTCTCTTTCCGCGGAGAACGGAGGGCTTCAGTGGACCTTCGACACCGAGGGAGGAACGGTTTCAGGAGCGCCCGTTCTGGCCGACGGATACGTCTTTGCCGGCGGAGGACAGGGCACCCTGTTCGTGCTGAGCGCCGCGGATGGAACCGCTCGATTCACCTTCTCCACGGGGGGAGGCATCAATGGAACTCCCGCCTTCTCGGGGGGTGTGCTTTTCCTGGGCAGCGCCGACGGTAACCTCTACGCCATTCGATAGGAAGGGCTCATGAGTATTGTCGCGCAGATGTCGAAAGGAGGTAAATGGTTATTATGACTGTCTCTCCGCTTGCAGGCAAAACAGCGCCACGGGAGGTGTTGGCCAACATCCCGCGGCTGATCAGCGAATATTACACGAACAGACCCGATCCCGCGGAGGTCTCCCACAGAGTGGCTTTCGGTACTTCGGGACATCGGGGCTCCTCATCCCGGCACAGCTTCAATGAGGCTCATATCGCGTCCATCGCGCTGGCGGTGGCGGAGTACCGGGCGTCTGCGGGGATACGGGGCCCGCTTTTCATCGGGGCGGACACGCACGCGCTTTCCGAACCCGCCCTGAGAACCTGTGTGGAGGTGCTGGCGGCGGAAGGCGTGGAAATCGTGCTGCAGGACGACCTCGGCCCCGCTCCCACGCCGGTGGTGTCCCGGGCGATTCTCGTCTGGAACCGGGAGCGCTCGGATACCGGCGGAACGGCGGACGGGCTGGTGATCACCCCGTCGCACAATCCCCCCGAGGACGGGGGTATTAAGTATGACCCCCCCAGCGGCGGGCCGGCGTCTCCGGAGATCACTTCCCTTGTCCAGAAACGCGCTAACGAGCTTATCGCGGCGGGATATGAAAAAATTCGCCGGCTTCCCTTCGAGAAGGCGCTGGCCTGTGAGACGACACGTTTTTACGACTACATTTTGCCCTATGTGAACGACCTGCGCAACGTCGTGGACATGGACGTCATTCGCGATTCGGGGGTGCACATCGGCGTGGACCCCATGGGTGGCTCCGGCGTGAACTACTGGGAACCCATCGCCGGAATCTACGGTCTTCGGAACCTTGAAATCGTGAACAGAAGGGTGGACCCCACCTTCAGCTTCATGACGCTGGATCACGACGGGAAAATCCGTATGGACTGCTCTTCTCCCTGGGCCATGTCCAGCCTTGTGGAGATGAAGGACAATTTTGACGTCGCTTTCGGCAACGACACTGATTTCGACCGCCACGGCATCGTGACCCCGGCGGGGCTGATGAGCCCCAACGCGTATCTTGCCGTGAGCATCGCGCATCTCTTTAAAAGCCGCAGTCGTTGGAGTGCGGCGGCGGTTGTGGGAAAGACCGTCGTTTCCAGCTCCATGATCGACCGGGTGACGCGGGGGCTGGGTCGTACGCTCTGCGAGGTTCCCGTGGGGTTCAAGTGGTTTGTGGACGGACTGCTGGACGGGAGTATGGGTTTCGGGGGAGAGGAAAGCGCCGGAGCGTCTTTCCTGCGGATGGACGGGACGACCTGGACGACCGACAAGGATGGTTTCATCATGGACCTCCTGGCGGCGGAGATCACAGCCGTGACGGAAAGGAACCCCGAGGAGCATTACGCCTCTCTTACCGCTCGGTACGGGACGCCTGTGTATGAGCGAATCGATTCCCCGGCCACGCCCGATCAGAAGGCGGCTCTGAGCAGACTGTCCCCCGACAGGGTCAGAGCGGACACCCTGGCGGGAGAGAAGATCACGGCCAGGCTGACGAACGCTCCGGGCAACGGGGCCCCCATCGGCGGACTCAAGGTGGTCACCGAAAACGGGTGGTTCGCCGCACGCCCGTCGGGGACCGAAGACCTTTACAAAATCTATGCGGAGAGCTTCAGGGACCAGAACCATCTGCGCCGCCTCCAGGATGAGGCGCGGCAGATCGTCGCAGATGCCATAAAATAAGGCATATGCCATAAAAAAGAAGATGACGGGTTGAGATCAGCCGCCCAGGAGCGGCTGGTCAAAGTGGAACAGTGTTTCGTTGATGGTATAAATGTCATATCGTCCGCTGATGATGAAATAAGCGACGATGACGTCCTGTTTGTCGCTGTGTGACAGAGAGTGCCCCGCCCGCTCCAACAGATCGTCCGTATCGGCTTTGTTCAGTTCCAGCGCGACGGCCAGGGCCAGAAGGGTTTTTTTGTCCGGAGCGCCCGATTCGCCGCGGCGAATTTCGGTGAGGCGCTTTTGGTCGATATTCGCTCCGTTGCGGATTGCCGCGTCCGTTTTTCCGCTTGCCTCCATCAGCCGCAGGAGCATTTTTGAGAAGGGCTCTTCGGGCCGTTTCGCGAACCGCTTCGTCATACGGCGGCCGAGGTCGGAACAGGTTCGCAGGAAGCGGGAATCGGAATAATACTCCTCGATAAAGCTTTCGACGGGTTCCAGGAGATCCTCCGGAAGACAAAAAAACCTTTTGTCAAAGAACACGAGAAAAACGTTCATATCGTTTTCCGCCAGAAAACTTTTGACGGCGTCAACCGCCACTTCCAGTGCCCTGTCCCTCGGGTAGCCGAATATGCCGGAGGAGATCAGGGGGAACGCGATGGAGGTACACCCCTGGCTTCGGGCCAGAGCCAGGGAGTTTGCGTAGCAGCCCCTGAGCAGTTCCGGCTCGCCCTCTTCTCCACCCTGCCAGACGGGCCCCGGAGTATGGATGATGTACTTCGCCGGAAGACGGCAGCCTTTGGTGAGGACGGCCTGCCCTGTTTTGCAGCCGCCGATGGCGTCGCATTCCTTTTGGAGTTCCTCAGCGCCGGCCGCGCCAAAAATCGCGCCGCAAACGCCGCCTCCCATCAGAAGTCGGGTATTGGCCGCGTTGACGATAGCATCCACGTTCATCTTTGTAATGTCGTTTTGGACGATTTGGAACGGCATGTGAAAGTCCTCCCGTCGATTCTCGTGAACACAGATCTCGTGAAAACAGATAAAAAAGACTCCGCCGGAACGAAGTCTTCTTATGAATCTTTTGTGGTCGGAAATTGGCGGTCCCAGCGGGGTTCGAACCCGCGTTTTAGCCTTGAGAGGGCTACGACCTGGACCACTAGTCGATGGGACCTCATAAACACCTTTTACTGCAGATTTGGCTGGGGAACAGGGATTCGAACCCCGATTACCTGATCCAGAGTCAGGCGTGCTGCCGTTGCACCATTCCCCACCACAGCAACAGGCGAAATTTTATCAAAAACAAGGTCAATGTCAAGGGCAGAAATTGATGAATTCTCAGTCCCCTAATTCCCTCCTGATTCCGCCTCCTCCAGTTCCGTCATGCTGTTGAAGGCGTCGATCTTCCTGTCGATGACCTCGGCCATTTTGTGGATGTTGTCCCAGTAATCCGGATCGTACCACTGGGCGTTCAGCTCCTCGGAGGTTTTACCCTGTTGCTCCACCCAGGTGTAATATTTAAGGTTGTGGATGCGTCGGCGGTCCTGATAGGTGAGTTCCTGCATCCCGTCAATTCCGAGTCCAAGAACGTAGCGATTGTGATCGACCGCCGCCTGAGTCCGCGTGTAAGCCCCTCGGGCTTCGTTCAGCTCCGTGAGGCGTGAGCGGTACATGTCCATGGAATCGGTGAACACCGTCATGATGACGTCCCGTTCGGTAAGCTCGTAATATTTCGCCATTTTGACGGCCATGGCGACGTTGGCGGCGCCGGAAATTCCCATCAGAGAGAGTTTTTCCAAATCCGCCTCCTTCACGCCGGCGCTTCTCAGATATGCGTGCCCTTCCGGCTCGTTGCAGAGGCGAATCATGGCTATGCAAACGTTGTCGTCGATGGCGAATATCAGGTCGGTATTTTTGACGTTGTGGACCCAGGGAACGTGTTTGTCGCCGATCCCCTCAATACGATGGTCGCCGAATCCGTTCCAGAGCAGGGTTGGACACTGCAAAGCCTCCCCGACGCCGAGCTTCGCGCGGGGAAATGCCTCCTTCAGCCAGTCTCCGGCGGCGGTGGTTCCGGCGGACCCCGAGGTCACCACCACTCCGAAGAAGCGGTCCCTGGAGCCTTTAATATCGTTGAAAAGCTCCTCCATGGCGCTTCCCGTGACCGTGTAGTGCCACAGGTGGTTGCCCATTTCCTCGAACTGGTTAAAAATCACGGCCTCCGGGCGGGTAGCGCGAATTTCGGCGACTTTGTCGTAAATCTCCTTCACGTTGCTTTCAGTGCCCGGCGTCGCGATGATTTCCCCGGCCACGGTCTTCAGCCACTCGAATCGCTCCCGGCTCATGCCCTCCGGCAGAATCGCCACCGATTCACAGCCCAAAAGCTGGGCGTTATAAGCTCCGCCCCGGCAGAAGTTCCCGGTGGAGGGCCACACGGCTCTGTGCCGCGTGGGGTCGAACTGACCGGTCACAAGGCGCGGGACGAGACATCCGAAACTCGCCCCCACCTTGTGAGCGCCCGTGGGGAACCACTTGCCGCACAGGGCGAAGATGCGAGCCCTGACTCCCGTGATTTCTTTGGGCATTTCGAAGGCGTTGACCTTTCCGTAAAGCCCTCCCGAATCCCTGGGCTGGTTTTTCCAGGTGATGCGGAAGAGGTTCGCCGGATCCACATCCCATAGCCCTGTGTGTCGCAGTTTTTCCTTTATTTTGTCCGGAGTGTGGGCGTCGGGGTTCTTCATCTGCCTGAATGTCGGAATCACAATATTGCGCCGTTTCGCCAACGCTACGGAACGCTTCAGGTTTTCTTCGTTCATCGTCAGGTCGATCATCTCGCGCGAACCTCCTTCGGCTTAAGCACAAACAGGGCGGTCAATCTCGAAAATTATTTTACTCCAGATCGGGATAAACGGGGAAGTTCGAGCACAGCTCCCGCACTTCATTTCGAACCGTCGCCAGCAGCTCTTTGTTGCCCGCGTCCCTGGAGATTTGGTCGATCCACGCGGCGACGCGCTTTATCTCGGTTTCTTCGAATCCTCGGGTGGTCACGGAGGGAGTTCCAAGGCGGATTCCGCTGGTGATCGTGGGTTTCTCGGTGTCGAAGGGCACCGCGTTTTTGTTAACCGTCAGTCCCGCCTCATCCAGAGCGTGCTCCATGACCTTTCCCGTCAGTCCTTTGTTCCTCAGGTCCACCAGCATCATGTGGTTGTCCGTCCCTCCGGAAACCAGGTCGAACCCATACTTCAGGAGTTCCGCCGCCAGCGTTTTCGCGTTTGCCAGAATCTGTTTCTGATATTTTTTGAAGGAGGGATCCAGCGCCAGTTTGAAGGCCGTGGCCTTCGCCGCGATGATGTGCATCAGCGGCCCGCCCTGCATTCCGGGGAAAATCGTCTTGTCCAGCGCCTTCGCGAAATTCTCTTTGCACATTACCATACCTCCCCGCGGCCCTCGCAGGGTTTTATGAGTCGTGGTCGTCACAAAGTCGCACCAGGGCATGGGGTCCTTGTGGAGTTTCGTGGCCACCAGCCCCGCGATGTGGGCAATGTCGAACATCAGCAGTGAGCCCGCTTTTTGGGCCACTTTGTGGAACGCCTCCGCATCGATTTCTCTGGGGTAGGCGCTGGCTCCGCAGACAATCAGTTTAGGATGGTGTTTCATCGCCTTCTTTTCCACGTCGTCCATGTCGATTCGGCCGTTTTCCCGTTTGACGCCGTAGTGAACGAAATTGAACAGCTTCCCCGAAAAATTCACCGGTGAGCCGTGGGTCAGGTGCCCGCCGTGGGCGAGATCCATCGCGAGAACCGTGTCGCCGGGCTGAAGAACCGTGAGGTAAACCGCCATGTTGGCCTGAGATCCGGAATGGGGCTGAACGTTGACGTGGTCGCATCTGAAAAGTTTTTTGGCGCGCTCCCGGGCGAGGTCTTCCACCACGTCCACCACGTCGCAGCCGCCATAGTAGCGGGCGTGAGGATACCCTTCGGCGTATTTGTTGGTGAGCACGGACCCCATGGCGGCCAGGATGGCCGGATGCACGATGTTTTCCGAGGCGATCAGCTCGATGCCCTCCTCCTGACGTTTACGCTCTTTTTTGCATATCTCGTTGACCTCCGGGTCCGCCGCCGCAAGAAACTGTTTTGCCGTTTTCATCACTCTGTCTCCTTTTCTGATTTCATAAATCCTGAATGTTTTCACAAATCCTGAATCCGAACTTTTCGCTGAAAATCTGCCAGATCGGGAAGGACCGTCACGGCTTTCCCTGTGGCTTTTTGCGCGCTGCCGATATCCTTGAGCCCGTTGCCCGTGACGACGATCACTATTCGATCAGATGGGCCCAGAAGTCCTGTTCGGGCCGCTTTTTTGAGTCCGGCGAAAGCCGCCGCTCCGGCGGGTTCCCCAAAAACGCCGGTTTGCCTGGGCAGTTCCGCCAGGGCCTCCAGTATTTCCCCGTCCGTAACCGACAGGATTTCTCCCTCGGTGTTTCGCACCGCGCGAAGCGCCTTTGCCCAGTTGCGGGGAGCGCCCACCGCGATGCTGTCGGCCAGGGTTTCCGCCTTCCCGAAAGTCACCCGGGGAAGCCCGGCCCGGAAGGCGTCATACAGAGGACGGGCGCCCTCGGCCTGAACTCCCGTGATTTTGGGCAGCCGATCGATGAAGTTCAGCTCCTTCAGGTCGCTGAATCCCTTGTACAGCCCCCCCGCGCAGCAGCCGTCCCCCATGGAGATGAACACACGGTCCGGAACGTCCCATTGGAGCTGCTCGGCAATCTCCAGAGCGCAGGTCTTCTTTCCCTCCACCAGATAAGGGTTGATGGCGCAGTTGCGGTTGTACCAGCCAAACCGGTCGATGGCCTCCGTGGCCAGACGGAAGGCGTCGGCGTAGTCCCCCTGCACCAGTACCACCGTCGCTCCGTAGATCAGGAGCTGCGTCACCTTCGCGGCGGGAGCCCGCTCCGGAACGAAAATGACGGCCTTCAGCCCTGTGACGGCGGCAAATCCTGCCAGAGAGCCGGCTGCGTTTCCGGTGGAGGCGCAGGCGACCACCGAACGCCGGAAGTCCAGGGCCTTCGCGACCCCGACGGCGCTGGCCCGATCTTTGAGGGAACCGGTGGGGTTGCGTCCGTCGTCCTTGATGAAAACCTCTCGCACCCCGAACTCTCGCGCCAGTTTCTCGCTGCGGTAGAGAGGGGTCCAGCCCGAGTGCAGTCGGGGAATGGAGGTTTCCTCCAGAACGGGCAGCAGGGGAGCGTAACGCCAGAGGGACATGTCGCGGTTTTGTCTCAGGGATGCAGGTGTGAAATGGGGTTTGATCGACGGGAAGTCGCAAAGAACATCCAGGGTTCCATCGATGCCGCAAACGTCACAGGTACAAAGAGCGCAGTCCGGGTCGAAAACCTTCCCGCACAGCACACAGCGTAACTTCGACGGTTTAGGCATGACTTTCCTCCTTTTCTTCCTCCTTTACACTGGAGAATTTTTCCGTGTCGAAGCATAACTTATAAGAATTACAGGATATAAGTTATCAGACGCTTTTCAGAAATGCAATACCGTTTCCGGCGTGTTTTTCTGCGTTATTTGCGGAGATGATTCCTCTTTCAGATATCTCTTTCGGCAAAAAGACAAAAAGGCTTTCGGTGAAAATATGTTCCTGCCCGAAATTAATATTGAAATTTTTTGTTATATACAGGATAATCAATGTATTGTTTTAAATTGTTCCCCAGCGTGGCGTTGCGCAGCAGAAAACGAATCTGGGAGAGTGTGTCGCGATGATAAAAATGTTGACGGCCTGGACGGGCGAAATTGATGATATTGACGACGCGTGGAAAGATATTTGTCAGTATATTGATCTGGATGGGCTGAAAAAGAACTCGGCGGGGCTTCTGTTCTGCCATTCCGATTTTGTCGAGAGCGGCGTGGCCGTGGAGATCTGCCGGCGGCTGCCCTTCGACGTCATCGGGATGACCACCATGGCCGGCGCAAACCTGTACGGCTCCAGTCCTTACGGCCTTTTTCTCACGATTCTCACCAGCGACGATGTGGATTTCGAAACCGCCTGCACGGCCCCCCTGGACAGCAAAAACTACCGGGAAAAAATGACGGAGGCCTATGGAGCGGCCCGGGGGAAGCTGTCCGGCGATCCGGTGTTCATCATCTCGTTCCTTCCGTATCTGCAGGACCTGAGCGGGGCGGAAATTGTGAAATCCTTCGATTCGATCTGCGGAGGAATCCCCATTTGGGGGAGCATCGCCAGCGGCAGCGATATGAGTTACGAGGGATGTCGAATCTTTGGAAAGAAGACGGTTCATGAGGCCGCTCTGGCCATGCTTCTGCTGCGGGGCGAGGTGACGCCGGAGTTCATCAATACCTCCATTCCCGAGCGGAACATTCGCGAAAACCGGGGAGAAATCACCGACTCCGAGGGGTGTATCCTTCGGGCGGTGAACGGGAAGGCGGTCCAGTCCTATTTCGAGGAGATGGGGCTGGTGATTCGGGGCGAGGACTCCACTACCACGCCGATGCTGGTGGACTACGGAGATCAGTCCGCTCCCGTGGCTCTCGCAATCTACCACATCGACCAGGAGGGCGGTCTTCTCTGCGGAGGAGAGGTCCCGAAGGGGGCCATGATCGCCGTGGGAGAGATCGACGACGAGGGCATTCTGGAGACGGCCGGGGAAAGCATCGCAAAAATCCTCGCCAGTGGCAGGAAAGAGGGCATCCTCATGCTTCCCTGCGTCACCCGTTACATCATGCTGGCGCCGAGCCAGGGCGACGAGATGAAACTGGTGATGGAGGGCCTGGGAAAAGAGATTCCCTGGTTTTTGGGATATTCCGGAGGGGAGGTCTGCCCGGTGCGAGACAGCGGGGGGAATCTTCACAACCGGTTCCATAACTTTACCTTTTCCGCCTGCGTGTTCTGAAGGCGCGTCGTTGATTTAGATGACTCCGGGAAATGGAGCGGCGGATTATGAAACGCTGGACAGAGAAGGACTTCTGGAAGCTCTAAAAGCCCTTTCTGCCCGTGTGGATGAGCAGACCGCCCGAATTTCTGCACTCGAAAAAAACGAAAAAAAACAAAAACGCGAGATCACGCACCTTCAGAATACGGTCGAACAGGAAAAAACCATCGCCCACGCAAAGGCAAACCAGCAGATGGCGCGCATCATAGCCACCCGTGAACGGGATCGCTACATGCAGCTCCTTCTCAACAACACCCAGAGCCCCATCCTTCTGCTGGATAAAACCGAACGCATCGCTTACTGCAGTCAGACTTTTTTGACGCTTTCCCGCGTCGGAGAGGCGGAGTCCATCAACGGAAGGCTCTTTCAGGATGTTTTCAGCCGCTTCGCGGAGGCGGAGTGGATCGAAAAGCTGATGGAGTCCATGAAAATCGCCACGCGGGATAACACCCTGATCTCCTGCAGCAGCGACGTTGACCTGTGGAAAGATGGAAACCCGCGCAAATACGACATTCAGCTCACTCCTATGGCCAACGAGCGGGGCGAGCACGAGGGCATGATGGTCTTTTTCCACGACGTGACGGACCTGGAAACGGCCCGGGAAAAGGCGGAGCAGGCCAGCCGCGCCAAGAGCGAATTTCTGTCGAACATGAGCCACGAAATTCGCACGCCCATGAACGCCATCATCGGGATGACCGCCATTGGAAAATCGGCTCCGGATACAGTCAAAAAAGATTACGCCTTCGGCAGGATAGAAAACGCGTCGACGCACCTTTTGGGGGTCATCAACGACATTCTGGACATGTCGAAAATCGAGGCGAACAAGCTGGAGCTTTCTTCCGAGGAGTTCAGTTTCGAGAAAATGCTCCAGAAGGTGGCGGGGGTCATCAATTTTCGGGTGGAGGAAAAAAAGCAGCGGTTTTCCGTCCTCATCGACAAAGAGATTCCGGACATGCTGGTGGGTGACGACCAGCGGCTGGCGCAGGTGATCACCAACCTGCTCTCCAACGCCGTGAAGTTTACCCCCGAGGGGGGGCTGATTCGTCTTCACGCCTCCCTGGAGGGCATGGAGGGCGACGTCTGCGTTCTGAAGGTCTCCGTCGTCGACACGGGCATTGGCATCAGCGCCGAACAGCAGGCCCGACTTTTCAGATCCTTCGAACAGGCGGAGCTGGGGACTTCCCGAAGATTTGGCGGCACCGGACTGGGGCTTGCCATTTCGAAGCGCATCGTGGAGATGATGGGAGGACGCATTTGGATCGATTCCGACCTGGGTCGAGGCTCCAACTTCTCCTTCATCGTCCGGATGGAGCGGGGAAAATCGCGGCCCTTCCCCGCGGAAGGCACGGTAAAGTGGGAAGATTTGCGGGTTCTGGTGGTCGACGACGACGCCGAGGTGGGGGAGTACTTCGGAGAAATCGCGGACCGGCTGGGCTTCTCCTGCGAGGTGGCCTCCAGCGGCGAAGAAGCCCTGAGGGCGATCGAACAGGAGAACAGGGTCTTCAACGTCTACTTTCTGGACTGGAAAATGCCTGGTATGGATGGAATCGAGCTTTCGCGCCGCATTCGGGACCAGCAGAGGGGCAACTCCATCATTATCATGATCTCGGCGGCGGACTGGAACAACGTGGAGGTCGAAGCGCGCAAGGCCGGAGTGGGTAAATTTCTCTCAAAACCGCTGTTCCCTTCTTCCATCATCGACGTCATCAACGAATGCACCGGAGCCGAATCCTCTCTCCAGACCGCGGATCGTCCTCCGGAAAAAGTCGTCTCCTGGCCGGGGCGTCACATTCTGCTGGCCGAGGACGTGGACATCAACCGGGAGATTGTAAAATCCCTTTTGGAGCCCACGTCTGTGGAAATTGACTGCGCCACCAACGGACGGGAGGCGGTGAGCATGTTCAGCGAAAATCCCGACCGTTACGACATGATCTTCATGGACGTCCAGATGCCGGAAATGGACGGCTACGAGGCCACGCGGCGCATTCGCGCTCTCGACGCTCCCCGGTCGCGGGAAATTCCCATTATCGCCATGACGGCCAACGTCTTCCGGGAGGACGTGGAAAAGTGCCTTGCGGCGGGAATGAACAGCCACGTGGGCAAACCCCTGAATTTAGAAGAAGTTATGCAAAAACTGGATGAGTATCTGGCGCGCTGACGCGTGTCCTCCGTCGGCCGGTAAACGGCCCAAAACCAGGACTCCGGAGAGCGGGGCCTTCCTTTATCTTTATTGAAAGGGGAGTGTTTCATATGCCGAAGAAGAACCGATGGAATTTTGTGGAGATGAAACAGAAGGGCGAGCAGTGTGTGTGGGTGACGGCCTATGATTATCCGACGGCTTCCTTTGCCGAACAGGCGGGGATGGACATGATCCTCGTGGGAGATTCTCTGGGTATGGTGGTCATGGGCTACAGCGGCACCGTCCCCGTGACGATGGAGGAGTGCCTGCACCACTGCCGCTGTGTACGAAGAGGGGCCCCAAATACCTGGATCATTGGCGACATGCCCTTTATGTCCTATCAGGCTTCCACTGAAGAGGCCGTTCGAAACGCCGGCCGTTTTCTGAAAGAAGCGGATATGGACTGCATTAAGCTGGAAGGCGGGGTTCGGGTTGCCGATAAAATTCGGGCCATTA
Source organism: Synergistaceae bacterium (assembly GCA_031272035.1). Taxonomy (NCBI): domain Bacteria; kingdom Thermotogati; phylum Synergistota; class Synergistia; order Synergistales; family Synergistaceae; species Synergistaceae bacterium. The sequence goes on along the minus strand of JAISUO010000065.1, from coordinate 8,207 downwards.
CAGACGCGGGGATTCTGGTGATGGGCCATGTGGGCCTCACCCCGCAGAGTTCCGCCCAGCTTGGCGGTTTCAAGGCCCAGGGGCGGGACGAAAAAAGCGCCCGGGCCGTCATCGAGGACGCCCTTGCCGTGCAGGAAGCCGGAGCGTTCTCCGTTTTGGCCGAGGGCATTCCTCCCGAGGTCACGGCGTTTCTGGCGAAAAAGCTGGAAATTCCGGTTTACGGGATCGGAGCCGGACTTTGCGACGGGCAGGTTTTGATCTGCGGCGACATGCTGGGCTATTTCCAGGCCTTCACTCCCAAATTTGTGAAGAAATACGCCAACGTGGCGGAAGTCAGCATCAACGGCTTCAAAGAGTATATCTCCGACGTTCGGGCGAAGAAATTCCCCGGAGACGAGCACATCTACAAGGTCGTCCACGGGGAGGAGGACGCTTTGAAGGGGCTTTTCGCGGAGTACGACAAAAAATAACGTTCATTAGAAACGGACCGCTTCCCGCAATTTTCCCTGACGAAGACATTTTTCGGAGGCTGAGGTCTGCGTTGACTTTGGCCTCTTTTTCTTCATTTTATATTTTGCACCAGTGTTTCACTTTTACAGCGGAATCAGCGATTTCAGGCGTTCGCATATGTGGTCGTATTCGAGTTCGTCGAACTCCCGGGTCAGCCACTCCACCAGGTCCCCGTTCAATTCGTAGTCGTATTGCGTCAAATCTTTCATCGCCCTGCTGAGGGCCATGGTGTTGTAGGATTCGCTGGCTCTGAAGATGGCTTTGAGAATTTCCTGATCCGGCTCGTTTTTTTTCTCCCGGTTCACGGGGGTCGCAAGGTGTGCCAGTAAAGCGTTCAGGTCGGTAAGGAGTTTTTCTGTCGCTTCGAGGAAGAGCGGGTTTTTGGATAATACGCTTTCCAGGTCTCCGGCTTTCGCCCATTTTTCCAACTCTTCCGCCATTTCTCCGATGCGAAGGGCGCAAATGCCCCAGCTCGCTCCCTTCAGCCCATGAACGTGAATGGCGTATTGATTGAGCGTCTCCGCGTCCGGCGACTGTATCTCTTTTAGAATGTTCGGCACATGGCTTACAAAAGTCTGCAGCACAGAAATAAGAGACTCCACGCTGCCTCCTATTCTCTGCAGGGTCTCCACGCAGTTGGCTCCCTCCACGGGAGTTTCGCTCAGCTGCCTGAGCAGCGCCTTTTTTTCGCTGTCGCTCAGAGCATCCTCGACGGCGTTTTGCTCAGGCTTTTTTCGAAATTCCAAAGGAACCCATCGTTCCAGCATTTCGTAAAGTTTTTGTATTTCTATGGGTTTGGGCAGAAAATCCTGAAAATCATTTTTCCGGAAGATTTCTTCCATTCCGAAGATCACGTTGGCCGTCATCGCCACAATGGGCATGTTCCTGAAGCGCGGCCCCAGAGCGCGGATGGCGGCGGTCGTCTCCATTCCATCCATCTGCGGCATCATGTGGTCCATGAAAATCAGATCGAACTCCTGATTTTGCAGCAGCATGAGGGCTTCCTGTCCGCTGGAGCAGGTTGTGGTCTTTATTTTGAAGGGGGCGAGCAATCCCTCGCAGACCGTCAGGTTGACTGGAATGTCGTCTACGACCAGAACGCGGAAATCCGGAGCCGTGAAAGGAACGCCTGACGTTCCGTCATTGAAGCTGCGGCTGTTTTTCGCGTCTCTGTTTTTATGCCCCAGGTTGAACCAGACCTGAAAGGAGAATTTGGAGCCGACGTTTTCCCGACTCTCCACCTCGAAGACGCTGCCCATGAGGCTGACGATTTTTTTGCTGATGGTCAGTCCCAGCCCCGTGCCTCCGAACTTTCTGGAGGTGCTGGCGTCCCCCTGCTCAAAAGGGGCGAATATGTGCGACAGCGTTTTTTCGGACATTCCTATGCCGGTATCCTCGACGGAAAACCGGACAAGGGCCTTTTCCCTGTCCCTCAGGACGCTTCTCACGTCGACCCTGATCCTGCCGCCCCGGTTCGTGAATTTGGTCGCGTTGGAAATGAGGTTGATCAGGACCTGAGATAAACGCATCGAGTCTCCCATCAGAATGAGATTCTCGATTCCACAGGTGCCCAGCGTGAGGTTGACGCCTTTGTCCGTCGCGTTGGGGCGCAGGGTCGAAACGATGTCCTCCAGAACGGTCTCCAGCGGGAAAGGCGCGTTTTCCAAAACCAGCTTGCCCTCGTTGATTTTCGACATGTCGAGCACGTCGTTCACAAGCCTCAGAAGGTGACGTGAGGATATGTCAATCTGTTCCAGGCAGTTGTTGACCTCTTCAGAATCGTTGCTGCGTTTCGCTATCTGGGTCATGCCGATAATGGCGTTCATGGGGGTGCGTATTTCATGGCTCAGGGTCGAAAGAAATCTGGACTTCGCCTCTCCCGCCGCGTTGGACTGCTCCAGGGCGACGCGGTTGATGTAAACGCCGTTCATGTGCTGACAGTACACCGTGAAGGGCAGAGTGATCTCCTCCGGATGGAAATCGTAGACGCTGACGCTCTGCTTTCCGATCCCTCCGAGAAGGATGCCCTCCATTCTGCGCTGGTTGTCGAACACCGGCATGTAGATGGCGTGGGCCAGGTCCATGCTGGCGAAGGGTGAAGTTTCGTCCACGGGCGATTCAACGATCGCTTTGTGCTCCTCGGACTGAGCCGTCAGATTTTGGGCGAGCCACTCCGCGGAAACGGAAAATTCGGTTTCTTCGCAGTCGAAGTTACATTTTCCGTACAGGACAAATTTGCGGTCTTCCGCGTTCAGCTTTAGGGTGATGCCCGTTTCCAGCTGAAAAATATCCACGATTCCCTCCGCCTGCAGATCGGCGAGTTTGTCAAGGGTAGCGGAGGAAAGGGCGCGCTGGGCAAAAAAATTGATCCATTTGAAAATTTCCAGCTGAGCATCCAGTTTATAACGCAGAATGCGCATATTCACTTTTTCGAGCTCGCTGCGCACGAACTGGTGCTGCATATTTTCTACAATCGTCTGGAGTTCCTGAAGCCTCTGCTCCGGAGTCTGGGCCGTCATTTTCTCGCTTCTCCGTTCCGCTCCCCGATCTTTGAATTCGACCTTTGAGTTCAACTTTTAGCGTTTTAGCGATAAAGGACGAGCAGAGAAGTGGTGTAGGTATGAAATACATTTTCCCCCGCCAGAGGACAAAATTCACCGAACCCGTACATGCCGAGCCATGGAGGAACCTCTCCGGCGTCGTTCAAAAAGGCGTTCTGCATCATGGCGATAATTTCCTCTTTCCTGATTTTATTGAAAAGAGTGCGCCCTCTCAGGAGACAGTCCGTCTGGAACACCGCCACGGGGTGACCCTGTCCATCCGGTGAATTTTTTTTGATGTCTTCCTGCAATTTCGTCAGGGCTTTTTGCTGTTCCATGAAAATGAGCCCTTCGTCGCGTCCCGTTATGTACCATTGCTGTCCTTCCCGGATGGTCACCGTCGTTCGCATGTTCTGGGAGTCGTCTTTGGAGGGGGCGGCGCTTCGCAGGATGTAATCGCTGCCGTAATCTTCGGCGAGGTTGTCCGGCAGTTTCGTCGCCAGGCCGCCGTGAATGAGAATTTTTTTCATTTCGTCCGTCGTGATGTCCCCCAGGTGACGCCTGTAGGCCGTCAGGGCGGGGAGCCCGTCAAATTCGATGATTTCATTGTGGTTCGCTTTCGTGACGGTCATGGGAACGCCGTAAGGCTTGAAACCGTGAGTCGCTCTGGCCGCGGCTTTGAGCGTCGGGTCGGCAAATCCCACCGCCCAGATTCCGGTGATGTCGGCTTTGTCCCCGATGTACTGGGAGGTGGTCAGGGCCTTGTAATTGTCGGAGGAAAGACCGCCGAAAATCATCGGATTTCCAAAAACCTGCCCGAAGGCGGAAAGAAGGTCGTCGTTGCAGGAGCAGAGCCCTCGGCTCAGCAGGTAAATGATTTTGGGAGAGGGGATTTTCTCCTGCAATTTTTTTGCCAGCTCCAGACCTTTTTCAAGAGAATTGCCGTCGGAAAATCCGTCCACTGCCGCCCATCCCAGCTCGTTCTCCGGGCCGCTGACGACCATGACGGCGATGTGGGTGAGCGCTTCTCCCATGCCCTCCCGACCGACGACTCCGCCGCAGGAGCTTCCCAGCACCGATGCTCCCGGCACGCGGGCATGGATGGCCTCGGCGATTTTGGCCAGTTTGTGCCCCATCGCCGCGTTGACGATCCACAACGCCCGGCTGTCCGGTGTTTCTCCGCCGTACAAAATGTCCAGACACTCGTCGATCGCTCGTGAAGAATCCGCTATGCGGACGCTGGCGGAACGAAAATTCAACATTTTATCTCTCCCTCTCGTGGTGAATATAAATAATATTTTACTTCTTTGTTCGTCGGATTACACACAAAGAACAGCCTTTATAAAATTGTCTCCATAGATTTTTAATTTTTTAAGTATAAACTATAACGCAGGTTTGGTGTCAAGACGTTTTGCATCCGACGACGCAGTTCCCTCTCTGACGCGCCCGTTCTCCGAAATATTCTGAAATATCTCTATGAATCTACTTCCTGAATGATATCCGGTTCAGAGTTTTTATGTTATATTGAGAAGAAACTGAAGAAAGATTGATTCTCTGACGGAATCTCTCTGACTGGAATCGAAGGCGTTTACGTGAGTGTGTGAGTGTGAGAAAATCCCGTTTTGAACATTGAAGTTTGCAGGCGGAAGTTTGAGATGGAAGTTTGAGAGTTGAAATAAAAACTGAAGGGGGTTTTTGTGTTATGAGAAAAGCGATTTTGTCTTTGGCGTGCGTGCTGCTGTTCAGCGGAGCGGCCTTCGCGGCATCCGCGGCGGACATCACCTATCTGAGCGGCCGTTATATTGCAACGGACGCTGCGATCGCCGAAAGCAGCCTGACGAGCATCGAGCCCTACGAGGAGGTTCATCTGCTTTTCCTCTGCGTCAGCGCCGACACGGCGACCGTGGCCGTCTCTCCTTCTCCCAATGATTTTAAGAAGACGGAGAACGTCTCGGCCTCAAGAGGAAAGGGAGCGACGACGACTTTTGTCCTCACCGGCGAGCAGGAAGTGACCGTCACCGTGACGGCGACCTTCGGCGCGGAGACGTACTCCAGGGACTTTTCCGTCAAAGCCAAAGCGGGCACTGCTCCGGCGGTCACCGGCATCGGGCTTTTCACGGTGCTGGATCTGACCCTGCGGACGGAGCTTTCCATCACGCTTGCAGAGGGCGATGCGGAGACGGTGTTCTATGAGGTGTCGCCTTCAAACGCGGGGAACAAAAACGTCACCGTCGTGTCGAGCAACGAGGCTGTAGCCACCGTGGCGGCTCGGCCCGGCAACGACATGGGATATAACATCACCGCTCACAAAACCGGAAATGCCGTCATCACCTTCACGACGGAAGACGGCGGATTCGTCGCCCACTGCAACGTCGGAGTGGAATCCGCCAGTTCCGGCGGCGGCGGCAGCGGCGGAGACGGCGGCGGCGGTTGCAGCGTGGCCGGATTCGGGCTTCTGGCGGCGCTGGCTCTCGCGGGACTGACGATGAAAAAGCGCTGAGGTCGAGTCGAAGAATTTTCATATTGAACATATGTTTTGAATGGTACATATTGAGTGTATGTTGCTGAACGAAGAGCCGCCTGTGACAGGGCGGCTTTCTTTTTGGAGCGTGCAATGTTTCGGGCATATCCTGTATAATTTCCGCGATCGTCTGTGAAGAGGCGCGTTTTTTGACTTCCGGCGACGGGAAAGGTGGATTTTTATGGCGTTTGGACCGGAATACATCCACGGCCTTCAGGCCGCGCTGAACGCGAGGCTTCCCTGGCGCGTCGCGAGGGTCGACGGGGGGGAGTCCTGGGTTGCGCTGCAGGTTGCCGGAGCCGACGGCGGCCCGAGAACTCCGCGAAGGTCGGAGGACTGTTTTTTGATCTCCTGGGGGGCGGGAAGCGCCGGATGTTGCCTTGTGGACAGCGATTCCGTCGACGCGCTCAGAAAGGGGGCGCCCGCGCGAACTCCCCTTGTGGAGGCCCTGAGAAGCCGTTTCGCAAAGGGGCAGATCCTCTCGGCAAGACAGCTGAACTTCGACCGGCTGCTGGAGCTGGAGGTCGTTCGTTTTGTCGCCGCGGGCTTCTCTGTGAAATATTTTCTCGTTCTGGAGATTACGGAGCCCTCCGGAAACGTGATTCTGCTGGACGAAAACCATAAAATCGAGGAACTGGCCCGCCACGCTTCTCCCGACGTCAACCGGTACCGGACGCTTCTGCCGGGGTATCCCTATGTTCCGCCGCCGGTGTTCGAGGGGCCTCTGCCCTCGGAAGTCGAAAAACTCCAAACGGGGGGAATCTTTGGCGTTCGAGGCGTGGGGCGTCCTCTGGGGCGGCTCATCGACGCCCGATGGGAGGAGCGGGACCCCGAGGTCTGGCTCGCGGCCCTGCGGCGAATTTACACGGAGGATTTTCTGCCCTGCCAGTACACGGACAGGGGATACCTTACGCGTTTTCCCCATCTTTTTCGAGAGGCGAAAAACCTTGGGGAGGACGCCCTTGACGCCGCCCGGGAGGGTGTGCTGCGCCCGCTGCTGACGGCTCTGCGGTCCCGCCTCCTGCACAGGCTGAACGTCCATCTGGAACGCGCGGTGAAGTCGAGGGAGCGCCACCTGGACGGGCTGCTGAAACAGCTCCGGAACAACGCCGAAGCGGAGGTGTTCCGACGAAAGGGAGAACTGCTGCTTGCCCGCGTGAACGAAATTCCCCCCCGGGCGGCGAAGGTCACGCTGTCCGAGTGGGGGGGCGGAGAAGAACTGGAGATCGAGCTGGACCCGAACCTTTCCCCGTCCCGCAACGCGGAACGCTATTTCAAAAAATACAAAAAAGCCCGCGTGGACCCGCAAAAATATCGCGAGGAAATCGATTCTCTGAAAGGGGCCGTTGCGGAGCTGTGGGAGCAGAAGGACCTTCTTAACGCCATCGACGACCCCGACCAGCTGGAAGAGGCCGTGCGGGACGTGGAGGAATGGCTCAGCGCCTCCCGTGAGACGAAAAAGACGCCCGCCGCCGGTGGAAAAATTTTCAAAAAAGGGCGGCAGCAAAAGAAGGCGCGGGAAAAACTTCCTCCCCATCTGCGCTTCGAAGTGGAAGGCTGCACGATCCTCGTGGGGCTGTCGGCCCGGGGAAATCGCTTCGTGACCTTCAAGCAGGCGACGGGGGGGGACCTGTGGCTGCACGCCCACGAAGTGCCCGGCGCTCACGTGATTGTGAAGGGACCCTTCGCCAGAGCGGAGCTGGAGGAAAATGTCCCGAATCTTCTGGCCTTCGCCGCATCTCTGGCCGCGGCCTACAGCCGGGGGAAAACGTCGCTGTCCGTCCAGGTGGACTACACGGAACGCCGTTATGTTCGTGCCGTTCCCGGCGCGGCCCTGTCCCTCGTGACCTACGTCAACCCCGGAACGATTCGGGTGAGTCCGGAATTTTGGAAAGAATACCTGGAAAAGAAAGACGCATAAAAATATACAGCACGTATAAGTATAAAAAGATAAGAAAGAAAAATGGACGGAAAAAAAGGGTTTTTTATTGACAGAAGACAGAAACGTGTTCTACAATGCCTCTAATCGTGAGCATCACGATACTATAATATAATGGACAGGTGTAACTCTCTCACCTTCCATTGCCTCTGCCTCACCTCACAGCGATGTAACTCAACCATATTGTGTTACATCGAAAAAACGCGTGAAGCAGGGCGTGAACGGAGTTTACGTTGAAAAATGAAAACCGTTTGGAGAGAATAAATTTTCACTAAAAAAGGGTTAACCCTTTAAAAAAGTTGGAGCTGAAAAACGGAGAAAGTCTTATCCCGTCCGGTTTTGATGAAAAACGGGGATTGGAGGGGAGAGGATAAAAGGGAAAAGGGGGGAGTTGCAAAAAATCGGAATGGCGGTACAATAAAGCATGTTCAAAAATTGCAAACCTTACGGGAAGCGCCCTGAGAAAAGCGAATCGGTTGTGAGATGTGAAACCGGCGGGAAAAGGGAGAAGTAAGCGGGAGCAAAAAAAGCGATAAATGGCAACAAAGGCAGTGAGGAAAAGGTTTTACGGGAACGGGTGATGTAACACAATATGGTTGAGTTACATCGCTGTGAGGTGAGGCAGAGGCAATGGAAGGTGAGAGAGTTACACCTGTCCATTATATTATAGTATCGTGATGCTCACGATTAGAGGCAT
>JAISUO010000064.1 GCA_031272035.1 Synergistaceae bacterium | reverse complement strand
AGGGGCAAATGAGGGTGATGGGCTGCTCCGGATACGCCGCATACGCCGCTCCCGATACAAACACACACACAAACGCCGCTGCTGCCAGTAACAACTTCCTCATAACACATTACCTCCCTGGATGATGTGTAACAACTCTCAGTTCATTCTAAATCAAAAGATCATTTTGTATCAACTCTTTAATAATGCGCGTTACCGCAAAAACCAGCTCACTTTCCGGAACAGCCTGTCCGTTGACGGATTCGCCCCCGACGCAAACCACTTTTTTCGGTATTTCCATGTCTGCGGGGAATCGATCGGGTCTCAGGCAGCAGGTTCTGCAGGCGTTGAGAAGGAGAAGCACGTCTTCGGGGTCGCTTCCCAGTTCCTGTTTTATTCCCTTTGCCAGAGCCTTTATGTCGACTGCCGGATTGCAGGCCCCGCAAAACATCACGCGCATCGATTGTTCCGCTCTTTCATCAGAAAAATCATCCGCCCAGGTAAGCGGAGCGGACCTCGTCCATTTTCGCCAGGTCGGAGGCCCTGCCCTCCAGAACGATTTTTCCCGTTTCGAGGACGTAGCCGCGATCGGCGATGGAGAGGGCCATGTTCGCGTTTTGTTCCACCAGCAGAATCGGCGTCCCCTGTTTTCTCACCTCAAGAATCGTATTGAAAACTTCTTCCACCAGAATCGGAGCCAGTCCCATGGAGGGCTCGTCCAGCAGGAGCAGTCTGCAGCGGCTCATCAGGGCCCTTCCCACCACCAGCATCTGCTGTTCTCCGCCGGAAAGCGTTCCCGTGACCTGGCCGCTTCTCTCCCGAAGACGGGGAAAAAGGCTGTAAACCCTTTCCAGATCGGAATGGATTCCCTTTTTGTCGTTGCGGGTATAGGCCCCCAGAAGCAGATTTTCTTTTACGGTGAGGTTCAGGAACGCCATTCTTCCCTCGGGAACGTGAGAAATTCCCATGGCCACGATGTCGTGGGGAGGAACCTTCGTGATGTCTCTGCCGTCGTAGGCGACGCTGCCGCCTCTCACGTCCGCAAGTCCCGACACGGCACGCAGAATGCTGGTTTTGCCCGCGCCGTTGGCCCCCACGAGGGTCACGATCTCCCCCTGGTCCACCGTGAAGGAAACGCCCTTCACCGCCTCGATAACGCCGTAAGACACCTTCAGATCCCGCACGTCGAGAAGCATTCAGAAGGTCCCTCCCTTGCCCAGGTAGGCCTCGATGACCGTCGGATCGGTTTTGATCCTGTCAGGGGGGCCTTCGGCGATGGTTTTGCCGAAGTTCATCACCGTGATGTGGTCGCAGATCTCCATGACGAGTTTCATGTGGTGCTCTATCAGGAGAATGGTCACCTGAAATTCCTTTTTGACCCACAGGATGGTCTCCGCCAGATGGTCCACCTCCTGGGGGTTCATGCCGGCCGCCGGCTCGTCCAGAAGCAGAAGGGACGGTTTCGTCGCCAGCGCCCTGGCGATTTCCAGCCTGCGCTGCATCCCGTAGGGCAGACCTCCCGCCCGAACCCGAGCCAGGTCTTTCATGCCCAGCCGCTCCAGCAGGGCCAGCCCCTCTTCCTCAATGGCGCGTTCTTCTTCCCGGACCTCGGGCCCGTGACAGAGAGAGGCCCAGAAGGAATATTGAACCGACGAGTGTCGGGCGATTTTCAGGTTGTCGAGAACGGAGAGCTGCTGAAAAAGGCGAATGTTCTGAAACGTCCGCGCGATCCCGCAGTGAGTGACCTCGTGGATTTTCTTCCCCGCGATGCTTTCGCCCCGAATTTTGATCGACCCCTCCGACGGGGCGTAGATGCCGGTCAGCATGTTGAATACCGTCGTTTTTCCGGCGCCGTTGGGTCCGATGATCCCCTTCAGGTCGCCCTCGTTCATGAGAAGGCCGAAACCGGCGACCGCCTGAAGCCCTCCGAAATGAATGCCCAGATTTTCCACTTCCAGCAGCGGGGTCGGGTTATGGCGTTCGGTCATTTTTCAGCCCCCCTCAGGGTGGAGCGGACCTTCAGGGTCAGGAAGGGCAGTTCCTTTCCCCCGCTGAGGCCGCCGGGCCGGTAAAGCATCATGAGAACGAGGGCCAGACCGTAGATCACGAGACGCCATCCCGAAAGGAAACGCAGCATCTCCGGCAGAATCGTGAGAATCACCGCTCCCAGAATGGATCCGGTGATGGTGCCCGCGCCTCCCGCGTACAGGTAGACGAGAAAGTCGATGGAACGCAGGTAGCTGAACTGATCCGGGTGCAGGTAAGCCAGCACGTGGGCCAGCAGGGCCCCGGCGACGCCGGATATGATGGCTCCGATCATGAAGGCCTGCACCTTGTAACGCGTGGTGTCGATCCCCATGGTTTCCGCCGCCAGTTCGTCCTCACGGCAGGAAATGCAGGCGCGGCCGAAGCTGGAGCCCGTATAGTTCCGGAGCACCCATACCGTCAGGGTGAAAAAGGTCAGAATCCACGCAAGATTGCTGTAACGCGGGATTCCGGAAAAGCCTCTCGGCCCGCCCACGTGGGGGATGAGACGTATCACCGCCCGGATGACCTCCCCGAAGGCCAGGGTGACGATGGCCAGGTAATCTCCCTTCAGTCGGAGGGAGGGCTTGCCCGTCAGGTACCCGAAAACCCCGGCGGCCGCTCCGGCGCAGAGGATGGAGAAAAGGAAAACGAAAGGTTTGACCAGTTCCGGCAGCGCGGAAAAGTTGAACATCAGCGTCGTCACCGTGGCCGATGCGTACGCGCCGATGGCCACGAACCCCGCCTGCCCGATGGAAAACTGCCCCGAAACGCCGTTCACCAGGTTCAGTCCCATGGTCACCATGGCGTTGATGAAGGCGAACATCAGCACCTGAACGTAATAAGCCTTGATGTAGCCGCCGCTTCTCAGGCCGGTCACGAAAAGGTAGAACGCGACGACTCCGAAAAGCGGAAGGCAGGATTTCAACCTTTGCATGGTCTTTCGCTCCCTACACTTTTTCGACCGTGGTTTTGCCGCAGAGTCCCGCCGGCCTGAAGAGCAGAATCAGAATCAGAATGATGAATCCCGATCCGTACCCCAGTTCCGAGTAGATCGCTGTGGCGAAAACCTCGACGATTCCCATGATCAGGCCGCCCAAAAGAGCGCCGGGAAGAGAGCCGATGCCCCCGAGGACGGCGGCGATGAAAGCTTTTGTTCCCAGCCAGACCCCCATGAGAACGTCGATCATCGGGTAGGTGAGGGAGTAAAGAACTCCTCCCGCCCCGGCCAGAGCCGCGCCGATGAAGAAGGTCATGGATATTACCCTGTTGACGTTGATTCCCATGAGCGCGGCGGCGTCGCGGTTGAAGGCCACGGCCCGCATGGCCCGGCCCAGCTTCGTGTACTGGACGATACACATCAGAAGCGCCAGGAGAATCACGGAAGCCACGATGTTGGTGATCTGTATGCTGGTGATGACCGCCTTTCCGTAGACCGGAAAGTTCATGAAGGGAATCAGAGAGGGGAAAGGCCGGTAATTCGGACCAATAACCGGAAGCTGCCGGCAGAGGTTCTCCAGAAAGATGGACACGCCTATGGCCGTGATCAGAACCGAGAGCCGCGGCCTGTTGCGCATGGGGCGGTAGGCCGTCAGCTCCACGATGACGCTCACCACGGCCCCCACCAACATGGCCGTGAGCATGGCCGTCATGAAGCCGACCCCGGGAAACTGCGCGACGAAAAAGGCGGAAAAGGCGCCGATCATGACGATGTCACCGTGAACGAAGTTGATGAGCTTGATGATGCCGTAGACCATGGTGTATCCCAGGGCGATCAGTGCGTAGATGACTCCAAGCTGAATTCCGAAGATCAAAAGTTGTATGAAATTTTCCACCTGAAATCCTCCCTCCGGCAGAAATCCGGGCATGGGAATAAACGGCCCATGCCCGGCAAAATCGGTTCAAGCCTCAGGGGTTGACGGTTGTCAGATAGCGGGCGACTCCGCCGGTGAACTGCAGAAGAACGGCGCCTTTGGTGGGATTGCGGTTTTCGTCGAACTTGATCACGCCGGAGGGCAGTTTCAGCTCCGTCTGACGAATGGCGTCGCGAATGGCCGCTCCATCCAGAGAACCGGCCTTTTCGATGGCTTTGAGGATGATGGCCGTGGCCTCGTAGGCCAGCACCGCGTTGGAGTTCGGGAGCTGTTTGTAGGCGTCCTGATAGGCTTTCGTGAAGGCCGCGGCCTCGGGGACGGTGGACTCGGCGGAAAAGGCGCAGTCGTAAATGCTGCCCTCTTCAGCTCCGGAGGCGATCTGTACGATGTCGGGCGTGTCCCAGGTGTCGCTGCCGAGGAAGGGGATGGTGATTCCGGCCTTGCGGGCCTGATTCATGGCGAGCCCCGCCTCGTGGAAGGAGTTGGGCATGAAAAGAATTTCGGCGTCCGTGCCCTTGATGTTGTTGAGCTGGGCGTTGAAGTCCCGGATGTCGCCGCCGCCGTAGGCCTCCACCGCCACGACTTTGCCGCCGAATTTCTCAAAGGATTCGGTGTAGAACTCGGTCAGCCCCTTGGAGTAGTCGTTGCCGTTGTTGTAAAGGATGGCGGCCTTCTTTTTACCCAGGGTTTCCCAGGTGTACTTGGCCATGATGTAGCCCTGGAAGGGGTCGATGAAACAGGCGCGGAAAATGTAGTCTCCCACCTGCGTGACCCTTGGGTTCGTGGGGAACGTGGTCACGACGGGGATTCCGGCGGCCTGAGCGATGGGGGTTCCCGCCAGGGAAACCGTGGACGCGTCGGGGCCCACGATGGCGCAGACCTCGTCCTGATCGATCAGCTTGCGGAAAGCATTGGCCGTGGTTTCGGGCTTGTTCTCGTTGTCCTCCACGATGATGCGCACCGGCAGTTTTTTCCCGCCCACGCTCACTCCATCCGGGGCGAACTCTTTGACGGCCAGCTCGACGCCGTTGCGCATGTACTGCCCCGTGATGGCGATCTGTCCGGTGACCGGGGCGACGACGCCCAGGCGGATTTCACTTTCCGCCCCCAGCGCGGCGGCCCCCATCGTCAACACCAGCACTGCTGCCAATAACGCTCCAATCGACCTGCAACTCCTCATTCAGAATACCTCCTTCGAAATTTTGAAATAAAGTTCTCGAAACAGAAGCAATCAAAACAGAAGTAATCGAAACTTTTCATAAAAATCCCTCTGTGAGAATTCTGCGCCACGCCTTTTCTTATTACGCTTTTCCGTGTTACGTTTTTTTTCAGGCTTCTTCGTCTGAAACCCCGGACAGAAACTCCGCCAGTTTGATCTTGTGCTTCAGGTTGGCGTTGCGGTAAATCATGATGCGCTGGGCCTGAGGCGACCCCGCGCCGTGCATGGACTCCGCCAGAGCCGTGCCGCCCGTCAGGTTTTCCATCAGGCGGAACATGCGGATTCGGGTCTCGGCGGGGACGTCTGCGCGCCCCTTCAGGTATTTCAGGATCATCGGGCCGGTTTCAGGGTTGTTGATGTCCGCTTCCGAGGGCATCGTGGCCAGCAGCCCACCGGAGATGTCCTGGGCGATGCGGCAGATTTCGTAGATGTTGCGGGTGATGCTCTGCTTGACGATGTTGGCCAGCATGGGATTGGCCAGGTACACCCCCGACGGGGTGGGGAAACTTTCGGTGGAACAGGCGATGGAGGCGCAGTAGAGGTCCTCCGTGAGGAACGTCATTTCCACCAGCTTGTCCCGGATGTGGGAGGCGCTCTCGGCCCCGTTGTACCGGGAGAGGGCGGCGGCGGCCCCGATGATGACGTCGGCCACGCCGGTCTTGCAGCCGCCGTAGTTCTGACGGTGCCAGGTGGCGAATCGCTCCACCAGCATCCCGGCGAACTCCACCTCGCCGCACATGAACACGCGCTCCCAGGGGACGAACACGTCGTTGAACATGGTCAGGCACTCGCCTCCCACCATGCCGTAGGGGACGTTGCCCTTGTCGATGGAGCCGGGCTCGAAGCGGCGGGAGTCGTTGGTCTGACGACCGAAGACGTGAACCACGCCCTTCGTGTCGATGGGGATGGCGAAGCTCACGGCGTAGTCCCTGTCCTCCTCGGTCAGGGACATGGTGGGCATCACCAGCATCTCGTGGGAGTTGACCATTCCCGTCATGTGGGCTTTGGCGCCTCTCACCAGGATGCCTTTGTCGTTTTTCTCCACGATGTGGACGAACAGGTCGGGGTCCGCCTGCTGGGAGGGCTTCAGACTGCGATCGCCCTTGACGTCGGTCATGGACCCGGAAAGCATCAGGTCCTCCTTCTGGACGTACTCCAGGAATTTTTTGAACCGTGGGTGGTACTCCGTCCCCAGTTTTTTGTCCATTTCCCAGGTGGTGGAGAAGGAGGTATTCAGGGCGTCCCAGCCCACGCATCTCTGGAAGCAGGCTCCGGTTTTCTGGCCGAGCAGGCGCAGGGCCTTCACCTTTTTCACCAGGTCCTCCGGGTTCTCGTGAATGTGTGTGAAACGATTGATCTTTTGATTGATGTAGGGGGACCAGGCGCTCAGAAGCGTCTCGCCTTCCGGAGAAAGCGCCAGATCGTAGGTCAGTCCGACGCTGTTGACGTGAGGGATGAACTGGGGGTAATCGGGGACGCTCTCCACCCGCTTTCCCATGTGGTAGATAACCGGTTTCAGTTTGCGAAGACTTTCGATGTACTGTGCCTTGTTCTTCATTGTGCGAGTCACTCCGCTCCGTTTTTCCAATATGGAAATTTAAATATGGAAATTTAATATTTTTTAATATTTATAGAAGCCTTCACCCGTTTTCCGCCCGAGTTTCCCGGCACGCACCATTTTCTTCAGAAGCGGGGCCGGACGGTATTTGGAGTCGCCGTACTCGTTGTACATCACTTCCATGATGGCGAGAAGGACGTCCAGCCCGATAAGATCGGTCAGAGCCAGGGGGCCCATGGGGTGGTTGCAGCCGTAGATAAGGCCGTTGTCGATGTCCTCCGCGGTTCCGACTCCCTCTTCCAGCAGGAAAATGGCCTCGTTCAGCATGGGGTCCAGAATTCTGTTGACGATGAAGCCCGGCTTGTCCAGCGCCGTCACCGGAACCTTGCCCATGGCCGCGCCCGTTTCCTTCGCCACGGTCAGGGTTTCGTCCGAGGTGAGGTATCCCCGGGTGATCTCCAGCAGCTTCATCACCGGAACCGGATTGAAGAAATGCATACCGATAAAGTTCGCCGGCCGGTCCGTCACGGAGGCGAGCTGAGTGATGGAAATGGAGGACGTGTTGCTGGCGAAAACGGTGGAGGGAGAGGCGATTTTGCTCAAAGTCTTCCAGATCTCCGACTTTGCCTGCATGTCCTCGTAGATGGCCTCGATGACCAGGTCCGCGTCCTTTGCCGCGTCCAGGGACCCCACCGTCTGAAGCCGCGCCAGAGTCGCGTCCGCGTCCTGACGGGTCATTTTTTCCTTCGAAATCAGCTTGTCGAACGCCGATGAAATGCGCTCTTTCGCCTTTTTGGCCAGCCCTTCATTCTGGTCGCAGACGGCCACCTCAAAACCGGACCGCGCCGCCGTCTGGGCTATGCCTGAGCCCATCTGCCCCGCTCCGACCACGAAAATCTTTTTGATTGCCATTCGGAGATCCTCCTTATAATTTTTTATCCGCTGTTTTTTATCCGCGTTCCCAGAGAACCGCGATACCCTGTCCTCCGCCGATACAGAGGCTCACCACGCCCAGTCGGGCCTTTCTTCGCTCCATTTCGTGCATGAGGGTGACGGTGAGGCGGGCTCCGGTGCAGCCCACGGGATGCCCCAGTGCAATGGCGCCGCCGTTGACGTTCACCTTTTCGGGGTCGATTCCCAGTTCCTTTACGCAGGCCACGGCCTGGGCCGCGAAGGCCTCGTTCAGCTCGAAGAGATCGATGTCCTGCAGCTTTGTGCCCGTTTTCTCCATCAGTTTCCCTATGGCCGGAACCGGAGCGTACCCCATGATCGAGGGATGGACTCCCACCACCACGTAGCCCCTGAAGGTCAGTCGGGGCGCGCAGCCGAGGGCCTTCGCCTTTTCCCGGGACATCATCACCACCGCCGCCGCGCCGTCGTTGATGCCGGAGGCGTTTCCGGCGGTCACCGTTCCGCCCTCCTTAAACGCGGGGCGCATGGCCGCCAGTTTTTCCAGAGAGGCGTCCTCCCGGATGGTTTCGTCTTTGTCCACGACCGTGACGCCCTTGCGGCTTTTGACCTCCAGAGGAACCATTTCGTCGTCGAACCGGCCCTCCCGCCGAGCCGCCGTCGCTCTGACGTGGCTTCTGTACGCGAATTCGTCCTGCATTTCACGGGTGATGGAGCATTTCGCCGCGACGTTTTCCGCGGTGATGCCCATGTGATAGTTCATGAAGGGGTCGATCAGCGCGTCGTACATCAGGCTGTCCAGCAGCTCGCCGTTCCCCATTTTCGCGCCGAAGCGGTGCTGCTGAATCAGATAGGGAACGCGGCTCATGGACTCCGTCCCTCCGGCGAGAACGATTTCCTGGTCTCCCAGTATGATGTCCTGCGCCGCGGAAACGACCGCCTTCAGGCCGGTTCCGCAGTTGATGTTCGGCGTCCAGGCCGGCGTGGTATCGGGAATGCCGGACCCCAGAGAGACCTGACGCGCGACGTTGGCCTTGAGCCCCGCCTGGAGATGCGCCCCGAAAACCACCTCGCCGATTTGCTCCGGGGCCAGCGAGGAGCGTTTCAGCGCCGCTGCCGCCGCGGCCGTCCCCAGTTCCGCCGCCGTGAAACCGGACAGCGCCCCGCCGAAACTTCCCGTCGGAGTCCTCGCTCCGCTGATGATCACTGCTTCCTGCATGTTTTCTCCTCCCTTCCTTTTTTATTCGCCTCTGAAGGCGGCCTCGCGTTTGGCCAGAAAAGCCTTCATCCCCTCGACGCGGTCGGCCGTGGAGAAGGTGGTGGTGTACGCCTCGGCTTCGTAGGCCACGCCCGTGGCGAGATCCACGTCGAGCCCGTGGTTGACGGCGTGTTTGGCCATGCGGATGGCTACGGGGGCCTTCTTCATGATGGTTCGGGCGATTTCCACGGCCTTCTGAATCAGCTCCGCCTGAGGCACGACTTTGTCCACCAGCCCGATGCGCAGAGCTTCTTCCGCGTTCACCATTTCACCGGTCATGATCATGTATTTGGCCATGCCTCGACCCACCAGACGCGGCAGCCGCTGAGTTCCGCCGAATCCGGGAATGATCCCCAGGTTCACCTCCGGCTGCCCGAACTTCGCGTTCTCCGCCGCGACGCGAATGTCGCAGGCCATGGCGAGCTCGTTGCCGCCTCCAAGGGCATATCCGTTGACCGCCGCGATCACCGGCTTGTCGATGTTTTCCAGGTGAGCAAAAACCTTCTGACCCAGCAGGGTCATCTCCCGGCCCGCGAGAGTGGAAAGCTCGCTCATCTGCGCAATGTCGGCGCCCGCCACGAAGGCTTTTTCTCCGGCTCCCGTGATGATCACC
Organism: Synergistaceae bacterium; assembly: GCA_031272035.1. Taxonomy (NCBI): domain Bacteria; kingdom Thermotogati; phylum Synergistota; class Synergistia; order Synergistales; family Synergistaceae; species Synergistaceae bacterium. The sequence continues at coordinate 3,567 of JAISUO010000064.1, read as the reverse complement.
ACGCGGACGTCGCCGTTGGTCTCCGCCTCGGAAATTGCCTGATCCAGCTCCTTCAGCGTCGCGGTGTTCAACGCGTTCAGCGCCTTCGGACGCGACAGGGTGATGGTAAAAATCCCGTCAGAAAGCTCCGTCACAAGATTCTCGTAAGCCATGCCTTTACCTCCCAGAAATATATTATGTTGAATCGAAATTTTCTTAAATTATAACCTTAAAATAAATCGGCAGCTTCAAAAAAACAAGCGGTTACTTTAAAGTACCTGTACGTGAAACATCCGATTACTGCGGGAAAAATTCTGAACTGAGGTTCGAAATGCAGGCTCATGATATGATAGGGAACGCACAACAGAGACGGCGGTTGCCGGCAGAGGAGGGAGTTGGAACGATGGATGTGAAGGAGCGGGCGAAGGCTCTGAATCCGGAAATGGTGGAGTGGAGACGGCAGTTGCACTCCAATCCGGAACTGAGCCTGGAGCTTCCCTGGACGGAGGCTTTTATCGCGGGAGAACTGGAGAAGCTGGGCGTCGAAAAGATTCAAAAGGGTGTGGGTGGCCACGGTGTCGTGGGGCTGATCGAGGGAAAGAAGCCGGGTAAGGTTCTGGGCATACGCGCCGACATGGACGCTCTGAAGGTGCAGGAGGACACGGGGCTGTCCTTCGCTTCGAAGAACGGCTGGATGCATGCCTGCGGGCACGACGCGCACATGGCCATGCTTCTCGGGGCGGCCGCGATGCTCATGGAGAGCCGAGACCAGCTGCAGGGGACGATTAAGCTGATTTTCCAGCCCTCCGAGGAGGACGGACGCGGCGCTCCCGCCATGATCAAGGACGGCGTTCTCGAAAACCCGAAGGTGGACGCCATTCTCGGTCTGCACACGGGAGGGCTCTGGGAAGGGGCCGTCGCGGGGGAGATCGGTTACTGTTCCGGCCCAATGATGGCCTCGTCGGACTGGTTCACCGTCACCTTCACGGGCAAAGGTGGCCACGGCGCGACGCCTCATGTAACGGTAGATCCCATTTCCATCGCCTGTCACGTGTACTCGGTGGTTCAGACGATCGTCAGTCGGGAGACCAGCCCTCTGCACCCGGCGCTGGTCACGGTGGCGTCGATTCACGCCGGCACCACCAACAACGTCATTCCTCCCACCGCCGTCATGGAGGGAACCTTCCGCGCCCTCACGCCGGAGACCCGGCAGTTCCTTCGGGACCGGTTCAAACAGATCTGCGAGGAAGTCGCCCACGCCATGCGGGGAACCGCGAAAGTGGAGTATCGTTACGCGCCGCCGCCCGTCATCAACGATCCGGCCATGACGGAAAAACTGCGGAAGGCCGCGGCGGCCCTTCTGGGCGAGGATCATGTCCATCCCATCAAAGAGCCCACCATGGGCGCGGAAGATATGGCGTTCTTCATGGAAAAGGTGCCGGGAACGTTCTTTTTCCATCCCTCGTTCCGAACCGACGGAAGCTCTTTCCCCCATCATCATCCGAAATTCGACATCGACGAGAGCGTTTTGTGGGTCGGAGCGGGAACCTTCGTTCAGTTCGCCCTTTGTTGGCAGAATTGAAATCCTTTACAGGAGCAGGTTAAAATACTCGGAAAATATTTGGAAGGAAAATGGCAGGGTGGAACCGAAAACTCAAAGTGAATTTTGACGGAGTTTCCGGTCCCACCTTTTGTCGTTTCATGCAAGGCCCGGCCGATCCGGCGATAATACGAATATAAAGTTTAGCATAGCACAAACAGATCAGGGCTTGCATATCTTGCAGGGACGGTGGCCGGCGTTTATGGCCTCCTCACGGGATTGGTAATAGACGGCGTTTGACGGGTTGATTCGCTGGGCCGAACTGCAGGATTGAAGGTGAAACGGGCTGCGGTTCCGGCTGGCAACGTAACCTGAAGAAGCCAGTGCGCAGGCCGCGCTCACGATCACGATTCCAACAATAAAAGCGGCGGCAAAACACCTTTTCAAAGAAATTCCCCCTTATGAACAGATATAAATTCAAGGATTAACGGCTTAAAGCAGTATCGATGAACAATGAAAACTTAAAATAAAAAAATATTATCAGTATTATTATATACTATCGTACCATTAATAGCAACTTTCATACAATTTTCATGCTCTGTGACTCGAAAATTTTATTCAGCACGGGAAAATTTGTCGAAAAAATGAGTAGTTTACAAACACCTCCAACCGTCGTATAACTTTGCTCATGGAGGTGATTTTCATGATGCGCGACGCGGCACAGACGATAGGCAGCCTCATTGACAAACAGGGTGTTTCTTTGATCAGTTCCATTGACGGCGACGGGTTTCCCAACACAAAGGCCATGTTGCCGCCCAGAAAGCGCGAGGGCATTAAATGTTTCTGGTTTACAACAAACACCTCGTCGATGAGAGCGGCGCAATATCGCGCCAATCCCAACGCCTGCATCTATTTTTTCGACAGGAGATTTTTTCGCGGCGTTATGCTGAAGGGCACGATGGAAGTTTTGGAGGACGCCGCGTCGAAGGAAATGATCTGGCGGGAGGGCGACAAAATGTATTACCCGAAAGGCGTCACCGACCCGGATTACTGCGTCCTGAAATTCACCGCGTCGTCGGGGCGGTATTATTCAAATTTCAGCTCGCAGGACTTCGGGGTGTGAAGGAATTTTGGGTGTGAACAGCTCCACAGGCGATAGAAAATTCAAATAGGAAATTCAAAAAGAGCGGAGGAGAGGTCGTCTCCTGCCGCTCTCACGCTTCACCGGCCCGTTTTTGGGCGCGTTTACCCGCGTCTGCGCGCAGCGGTCAGAACCGCGACCAGCAACAGCGCGCCCGCGCTGAGGCCCGCGCTGCAACCGCTGCCGTCGCTCTTTTCGTCGGGCAGTTCGGGATTTTCTCCGCCGATCACGGTGATCTCCAGGGAGTCCTTCGCGTCGGGGTTGGCCGTGGAGACGGCGGTGATGGTGGTGGACCCCCGCTTGAGTCCCCTGACCAGGTATACATCCGTCGAGTCCGTTGTCGGGCTCTCCGTGACCTCCGCGATGGCCGGGTTTTCCACGGTCCAGACCACCTCGCGCATTGTGACGCCCACCGCCGGCTTGAAGGTGACCTGAACGTCCTTCGTTTCGCCCAGGTTCACCTGCTGACCGGCTATGGCGAGCGACAGTCCGGTGGGGGCCAGGTCGCCAACGGTCAGGTTATCGTCAGAGGCGGCGCTCACCGCCGGAACGACCGCCAGACACAACGCCAAAGCCAGTGTACAGGTCAAAAACTTTTTCATTTATGGAACCCTCCTCAGGAAGCATACTCCCAATTATAGCAGGGCGTTTAGCCGTTCTCTTAAACTTACCTATACCTGTTCATAAGTTATCAAACCTATGCAGGTATAGCGTTAAGTTCCTGCTTCACAGAGCGACCTTGTTGCGCCATCTCTCCACAGGCTGTCACCGTCGAACTGACGGCCATTTTTTCTAAATTTCTGGCTGCGTTCACATCTCTTTGATGTTGTGCACCGCAGGAAGGACATATCCATTGACGAATATTCAACGGCATTGAATCCATTTTGTGACCGCATTGGGAACAAAT
>JAISUO010000063.1 GCA_031272035.1 Synergistaceae bacterium | reverse complement strand
AGATGGGTCAATCAGCGGCACCATGACGCTGCCTCAGCCTCCGCTTCTGGCCGTGGAAAAGACGACCCTCGTCTTCCCCATTCAGACGGGGCAGAACGTGGGCGACGACAAAAACCGCTATGACATGAACGTTCGCGGTCAGGGCGGCTGGACCGCCGAAATCACGTCGGGGACCGACTGGTTCACGATCCAGAAAACCGGCGACATCCTCTCGGTGAAGATGAACGGCGACAACACCACGGGCCGGTACAGAGAGGGAAATATCCGCATCACGCGCAGCGGCGACGCCAGTAACCCCATCAACGTGGCCATAACCCAGACGCCGAAATGAAACGACACTGAAACACAGGGGGGAACGGAGCCGGCTCAGACAGAAGCTCCGCCCCCCTGAGCTTTAATTCAGTAAAGTAAGGAGGAATGCTTTATGAAGTTGTGGAGTTGTTCTGTTGGAGCCGCGGCGCTGACGCTCTTTCTGTGGGTGGGCGCGGCAGCGGCGGATGTGGCGCTTCCGGCCCCCCTCACGGGAGGAATCGGAATTTTCGACGCGCTGAAACATCGAGTCTCCGCGGGAGGCAGTGATTTCCCCACAGGGGAGATTTCGCTGGAGGAACTTTCCAGTCTGCTCTGGGCCGCCACGGGCATAAACCGCACGGGGATGCGGAAGGGCTGGACTGTCCCCATGGCCATGGGACGGGAGCCCTATTGCAGGGTATACGTCACCGGAGCGAAGGGGACGTTTTTCTACGACTGGAACGAACATGCGCTCAGGGAAATTTCGCAGGACGACATTCGTGGGAAGGTGGGTTCTCAGGGCTTTGTGGGGAAAGCTCCCTATGTTCTGATTTTTGTGACCGACGGCAGGGCTCTGGAGGAATTCGACGCCTCCCGCGGTCCGGCCTGGGGACAGGTGGCGGTGGGGGCCATGACCCAGAACGTCTACCTGGCGGCGGAGTCGCTGAACATCGGCGTTCGCTATATCGCGTCCCTGAAGGCCGACGCGGTCCGGCCCGGCCTGAAGCTGGCCGACAACGACACCCCCGTCTGTATCATGCCCATAGGGAAAAAATAATAATATTTGTTTTCACTCTTCCGGCAGATTTTCGGGGGAAACCACGTCTTCCGGTTTTCCCCGGCCCGAGGCCATTTCGCGCAGCACGCCTGTCGCCAGCGAAGCGGAGAGGATCACGGTGGCGATGTCCGCGACGGACTGACTCATCTGGAGCCCCCGGACTCCAAAGAAGTGCGTGAGGATGAACAGAATCGGAATCAGAAACAGTCCCTGCCGCGCCAGAGCCAGTGAGGTCGCCCGCAGGGATTTCCCAATGACCTGGAGCATCATGTTGGCCGGTGTAATCCAGCTCATGGTGGCGAAGGTCGCGCACTGAAACCGCAGAGCCGTGGTCCCCACGGCAATGACCGCCGGGTCGTCCTTTCGGAAGAGCGCGATGATCTGCGGGGCGAAGATGAAGCCCGTCATTCCGGCCACGAGCAGAATCAGGAAGGCCACCCGCATGAAAAACCAAAAAGCCCGCAGGACCCGGTCGTAACGTCCCGCCCCGTAGTTGAAGCCGCAGACCGGCTGAAAGCCCTGTCCGAAGCCCAGCATGGCGGAATTGGCGAACATCATCACCCGCTGCACGATGGACATGGCCGCGATGGCCGCGTCGCCGTACCCGCCCGCAACCCGGTTTATACAAAGGGTCCCCACGCTGGAGATGATCTGCCGGCACATGGAAGGAGCGCCTCCCCGCAGGATTTCTCTGTAAACGGAGAGACGGGGCGTGAACTGCCGCGGGTCAATTCGGACGTTGCCGCTGCGGGCGCAGCCCGCCAGAAGCAGGGAGAAGCTGAGGAACTGACTGAGCATGGTGGCCAGAGAGGCCCCCGACACGCCCATGTGAAACACGAAGATGAAGAGCGGGTCGAGAATGACGTTCAGAAGCGCCCCCGAAACCATGCCGATCATGCTGTAAAACGCGCTGCCCTGAAAACGCAGCAGATTGTTGAGAGCCAGAGACGTCGTCATCCAGGGCGCTCCGATCAGGATGTAGAACAGGTAATCGCAGGCATAGGGGAGAATCGTGTCGGTGGCGCCGAGAAAGCGGGCGAGAGGCTTCAGCCAGGTCAGCCCCAGAAGGGTAATCGTGCCTCCGCAGAGCAACGCCGAAATGACGCCGGTGGCGGCCATGCCGGAGGCCCGTTCCATGTGATGGGAACCCAGCGCCCGGGCGATGTAGCTTCCCGCCCCCTGCCCAAAGAAAAATCCCGTGGCCTGAATGACCGCCATGAGGGAAAACACCACGCCCACCCCGCCGGTGGCGCTGGTGCCGAGAGAGCCGACAAAATACGTGTCCGCCATGTTGTACAGCGAGGAAATCAGCATGATAATGATCGTCGGGCCCGCCATGCGGCAGACAAGACGCTCCACCGGAGTTTCCGTCATCATGATGAATTTTGCCTCGGCGCTGTCTGGTGTCATGACCGTCTCTCCCGTTCCCGTTTCATTGATTTTTCCCGCGAAAACTTTTTATGAGTTTTGCGCGTTTTGTGCGTTTTGCGCGGGCCTTCACACAGTGGACAATTTTATATTATACAACGTCCGGCGGCGGTCGTCCCGGTCAGAAAGTCCAGAATTTCGGCGTGCAGGCTCTGAAGAAAGGCTTTGCGGTTGAAGTCCGGAAGGTCCTGAGCGGAAAAGAATGGGCTGTTTCTCGGAAAACGGGGGCAGGGGTCGAGGAAGGAGAAATGTCCGGCGTTTTTCACGAGACGGCAGCGAACCCTGTCCGGGTCGGGGACGCCCTTCAGCACGACGGGGGCGTTGGACTCGGGAGGCGTGATGGTGTCTCTGTCGCCGAACACCATGAAAATGGGGACGTTCACCGCGCGGAGAGCGCCCGGGTTCCGGTAACGGAGGGTGGCGGGGGCCAGAAGCACCAGCGCGCCCACCCTGGGATCCCGCGTCTGAGGAATGGTGAGAACGCCGTCGTCGGGGGCCTCCCCCGGAGAGGTGGTGGGAACTCCCCCCGCCACGGCCAGCGCCGTGTAGCCTCCCATGGAATGCCCGATAACGGCCGCGGGGCCGGGGGCAATCACGCCGCCAAAGGTTTTTTGGTCAAAAAGACAGTCCAGAGCGGCGCGGAGGTGCCTCGGCCGCCCTGTGAGGTTCTCCACGGTCCCCTCCAGAGAGTTGTCCCTGTAGTTGTTGCCGGGATGTTCGGGAACGGCCACGACAAAACCCTGACGCACCAGATAAAAAACGAGGGCCCGATAGATGAGGAGCATCCCTCCGCTGCCGTGGGACAGCAGCACCAGAGGATGCCTCCCGTCGGGAGGGGCGTCCGTCGCGACGGAATAAAGATGAGGCCCCACCCGGGATTTTTTCGAGGGCGTCAGGGTCGGGTAAAACACGGACAATGGAAACTTTCTCTCTCCGTCGAGGAGCTCTCCCACGCGGCAGCCGACAAATTTGGGTTCCTGCATTTCAGCTTCTTCTTTCAGATTCTTCCTTACAAACAAATTCTTCCCTGCAAACAAATTCTTTCTTCAAATCAATTCTTCCTTCAAGCCAATTCTTCCTTCAAGCCAATTCTTCTCTCGGTTTTTTACGATTTCTTATTTTCCGTTCTTCTGCCGAGCCTCAGCCACGGACGAAGGGGTCGTCGTCGGGATGGCGGTTCCAGAGGTACTCGATGCGCCTGGCGATCCGTTCGGCCTGTTCCATACCCATGTCCTCGGCGATGAAGGCGAGGGTCATGTCCATGCCCGCGGACACTCCGGAGGAGGAGTAGAGCGCGCCGTCCCGCACCCAGCGCCCCCGACGGATCCAGTTCACTTTGGGGTTGACGGAGGCCACCCAGTCGAAGGAAATTTTGTTGGTGGTGGCGTTTTTTCCGTCCATCAGACCGGTTTTCGCCAAAAGCGCGGCCCCCGTGCAGACGGTGAGCACGTAGTCCGAGTTCAGGGCGGCGCGCTCCAGCTCGGCGATGAAAGCGGCGTCGGAAACCAGAGTTCGGGTCCCCTCTCCGCCGGGAATGAGCAGAAGCCCCCGAACCATCTCCCGAAGGGGACGGGTCTCCACCGCGAGGCCCTGGGCGCTCCTGACGACGCCTCCGCGGGAGGAATAATAACCAGGGAGATAACGTTCCGGAGCCTTGCCGGCAATTTCCGCCGGACCGCAGGCGTCCAGAGTCTCGAAGCCCTCGAAGAACAGGATGTTGAAGTGGAGAATCTTCGGGGCTCCGTCTTTGTCCGCGTTACGAGTGCCGGGGCTGTCGTAAAGATCGTTGAAATTCATTACGTAACCTCCCTCGCAGATTTTCCGGTTCGTCTCTTCATTGCAAGAAAAAACGCAATACAAAGCCGCAACAAAAAGCGACGAACAAAAATTATTCAGAAAAGAGCCGACGTCTCTAAATGCCCGTGAACCAGGCGATGTATGGGGTGAGAGTCTCGCACCAGGCCTCGAAGACCTTCGCCGACGTGAGCTGCAGGACGGTGAAATAGTCGTCGTTGGCCCCCCCGAAGGCGTCGTCGGCCAGGGCCTTCTCGTAGACCTCCTGCGGAAACGTGTAGATCAGCTCCTGTTTTTCCTGAGATTTCTGGGGCGGCGACGCGTAAAAAAGCCCGCCGCTGCCTCCCGTGGCCCGCTGAACCTTGGGCTTGCAGGCCAGCGCCATGTGCCCGTCCTCCCGGTCGAAAAAGGTGACAACGCTGTCCACGTCTCCCAGAAATCCCATGGGGAAATCGATTCGCCGCTTCCGCCCGTAGCCGCCGTCCAACAGCTCCTTTTCGCTGTCCATGGAGGCCCAGACGGATATTTTGTCCAGCACGTCCATGTGGCGGGCGTAACCCGTGAACTTGCGCCCCAGACCCTTCAGCCGAGGGTCGCCGATCTTCAGGTCCAGAGGCTTGTTGTCGTTGGCGGCGTGCCAGATTTCGTCGCAGAACTCCGAGCCGTCCTCCTCGCAGAAGGAAAAGCCCAGCAGCATCGCCGCGGCCATGATGCGCACCGGACGATACCAGCGCCGGATGTTCAGCCCGTCCAGCGCCCGAACCACACCGGTCCGCAGCAGGTCCTCCGTGGAGCAGCGGTTTTCGGTGAAGGGAATTTTCGGCGCGGACGGCTCGGCTCCCTCCCCTTCTTCAGGTTTGGGAAAGGCCCTGAGCTCCCCCTCGCTCACGGGGAAGAAGGGCCGGAAAAAACCCGTCCCCTTTTCGCGGTTCTCGTCCGTCAGATCCGACAGCCACAGACGGGCGCGCTTGTCCTCCGCCAGCATGGAAAACTCGGACTTGTTCAGAACGGTCACCGGCGTGTGAAGCGCCTTCTCCAGCACCATGGAGAACCTCCAGTGAACGGCTCTGAAGGGCGTGTAAACGGCATATTCCGCAAGAATGCGCTGCAGAGGGGAAAGCAGATCGGCCAGAGTATACTCCTCGGAAGCGCCGCGGGCCTTTCCCTTCACGCTGAGCTTCCGGTCGCGGTCCTCCAGCCACCTGAGCGGAATCAGCTTGCGCTTGTTCTGGTTTTTGTTGAACACGACCAGACGCGGGGACAGCCCTTTGGTCCAGATTTGCAGTTCCAGGTTCTCATCGATGGTATACGAGCTGACGATTTCTCCTTTATCGTTCATCTGCAAAAATCTCCTCTAATGTTTTCTGGGATCTTATTATAACGGCTTTTGGAGCGTATGCAAAACTGGTCGGTAAAACTCCTGAGCTGATAAATAACGAGAGCACGACGCCACCGGCGACCCCGGAGGCGAGGCCATCTCCGGAAGCGAGTACGTTCAGAACCTGAATCCGTCCGTGGATTACGCGAAGCTCGCCGCCAACACCGGAGGAGGCGGAACGACTCTCATCATTGGAGACGACGACGATAAAAAAGGCGAAGGCGGCCTGCGGGCCGCCCTTCCTTTCTGCGGAAGAGATCAACTCGCTTCGAGGAGAGATTTCCGGCCCCGACTCATAGTTTTTACATAAAGCTGAAAAATCGACTCGCTGCCTCCGGCTCCGGCCGGGGGCTTTTTTCAACTTCGATGCGGGTCTTACCTTGACAAACTCCTCACTGACGGCCTATCCTTTTCAATGAAACATCAAGAAAGGGAAGGATCCTGCACTGACATGGAACGACTCAACGGGGATCTCTCCTTCGAAAGCCTGAGCCCGGAAGCTCGGCGGGAGTATGAGAGACGCAAAAAAGACAATACGCTGCCGAAGGAAATCGACCGGCGGCGGGACCGGTACTTTAAATTTCTCTTTGGAGAACCGGAACACAAGCCTCTGCTGTTGGATCTGCTGAACACCGTGCTGCGGGTCCGGAACTACGAAACTTTGACGGACATCGAACTGACGGATCGGGAGCTTTCACCGGACATCATCGGAGGCAAAGGCGTGCGCCTGGACCTGGTGGGACGTTCAGAGAACGGGCGAACGGTGGATCTGGAGCTTCAGAGGAGCGGAGACAGGGATTTTATCAAACGGGCGCTCTACAACAGCGGGACGATCATTCACCG
>JAISUO010000062.1 GCA_031272035.1 Synergistaceae bacterium | reverse complement strand
CGGGTGACTTCCTCGCGGAGCTGGTCGATTTCAAGCTGGATGTACGCCCGATCCTGCTGGGTCAGCGTGTCGTTTGCGGCCTGAACGGAAGCCCCCCGCATCCGTTCAGGGAATGCAGGGGGCTTTTCTTTTTTTATATCCTGTTTTTATATCTGTCGGTTACCAGTTGATGCCCAGCATCTCGAAGTGGGCTTGGGGATGGTCGCAGGCGGGGCACTTTTTCGGAGCCTCGGCGGACTCAATGACGAATCCGCAGTTGCGGCAGCGCCACCTGATTTTGGTGTCCTTTTTGAACACCTTGCCCTCGGCGATGTTCTTCGCCAGTCCCAGATAACGCTCTTCGTGGAATTTTTCGGCCACGGCGATATTCCACATGATCGCCGCTATTTCGGGGAATCCCTCTTCGTCCGCGGTTTTCGCAAATTCCGGGTACATGCTGCTGTATTCGTGATGCTCTCCCGCCGCCGCGTCCTTCAGGTTCTCCAGCGTGGTACGCTCAGGTCCGGCGGGGAAGGACGCGGTGATCTCGATCTCCCCGGGGCCTTCCATCAACCGGAAGAGCCTCTTCGCGTGCTCTTTCTCCTGATCCGCCGTTTCCGTAAAGATGTACTCGATCTGCTTGTAGCCCTCCTTGTTGGCCACGGACGCGTAATACACGTAACGATTTCGGGCCTGGGACTCTCCGGCGAAGGCCTTCATCAGGTTGATCTGAGTCTTTGTCCCCTTGACACTTTTCACAACATATCCCCCCTGAATAAATAATTATGAATCACGTGAAAATACTATATCAAAAAAACATTTTAGTAACACCCAATTGCTTCGGACCGAAAATAATCAGCATTTTTACGGAACGGCTGCTCCGTTTTCCTGGAGATATTCGTTATCCGTTCGAATTTTCAGGAGACAGATATCTGGCGGCTGTCGCTAAGTTTGGGTTATAATCAGGCTCATACGTTCGAATTTTTAAATGGAGGAGGTTTGCCGGACGTGACTTTTATATTGGTGGTGCTGTTTGTGGCGCTGGGCGCGGTGGGCGTTGCTTACGCCTGGTTCGTCTGCCGGAAGATGATGGCTTTTGAGGTGGAGAATCCCGGAATTGTGGAACTGTCGGGGATCATTCACAGGGGCGCGCTGGCGTTTCTAAAGAAGGAATATATGTGGCTGGCCGCCTTTGTGGGGGCTTGTACACTGCTTCTTTGGATATTTTTGGGGTTTGGATCCGGATTTGCCTTCATCTTCGGGGCGGCCTGCAGCGCCGGAACCGGATGGCTGGGCATGTATGTGGCGACTCATGCCAACGGGCGCACGGTTTTCGCGGCTACCCGCAGCATGGGAGACGCCCTGGATATGGCTTTTTCCGGAGGAAGCATCGTGGGGATGCTCGTTGTCGGCATCGGACTGATCGGGGTTTCTGTCTCCTGGCTTTTCCTCAGCGTCAAATCACTGACGGCTTTCGGTATGGGAGCCAGCAGCATCGCTCTTTTCGCCCGGGTGGGCGGTGGCATTTACACCAAGGCGGCCGACGTGGGAGCGGATCTGGTGGGTAAGGTCGAGGCGGGCATTCCCGAGGACGACCCCCGCAATCCCGCGGTCATCGCGGACAACGTGGGGGATAACGTGGGCGACATCGCAGGAATGAGCGCGGACCTTTTCGAGTCCTACGTGAATTCCATCATCGCGGCTATGGCCATTGGCGTGGCCTTCACCGGGCTTTACGGCGACGGCCGCGGGGCGCTGGGCATGTGGGGGGCTTCGTTCCCCCTGTTTCTGGCGGGCTGGGGCATTGTGTCCTCGATTGTGGGCTGCATGGTGATCTCCTCCGCCAATCCCCTGTCTCAGTTCATGTTTAAGTATGCGCGCAAAATTCCTTACGCGGACAAAGTGCTGGATCGCATTCAGAGCGGCGACGCGGCCTATGCCCTGCGGGTGGGAACTTTTGTCGCGGGAGGCAAAATGCTGGGAGGATCCTTCATCCTGAGCATCCTCTTTTTCTGGTCCCGGGGACTCCACGTTTTCCTGTCGGTGGCCTCGGGCGTGCTGGCCGGCGTGCTGATCGGGTTCTTCACGGAATACTACACGTCCAGCGAGTACAGCCCCGTCCGGAAGGTGGGGCGCTCCTCAGAGACGGGAACGGCCACGGTCATTTTGTCCGGGCTTTCTCTGGGGATGAAATCCACGGTGATTCCCGTCATTCTGATCTGCCTTTCCACGCTGATCAGCGCCTGGCTGGCCGACGTGTTTGGCGTGGCCTGCGCGGCGGTGGGAATGCTTTCCATCACCGGCATCGCCCTTTCTGTGGACGCCTATGGGCCCATTTCAGACAACGCGGGCGGAATCGCTCAGATGGGAAACCTGCCTCCTGAGGTTCGTAAAATCACGGATAAACTGGACGCCGTCGGCAACACCACCGCCGCCATGGGCAAGGGACTGGCGATTGGCTCCGCGGCTCTGACGGCTCTCGCGCTTTTTGTCGCCTACGCCCACGCCGCCAAACTCGAAATGATCGACCTCATGAACCCCCGGGTCATTACGGGCCTTCTTCTGGGCGGAATGCTGCCCTTCCTGTTCTGCGCCCTGGCCATCGAAGCCGTGGGCCGGGCGGCCGAGTCCATGATCGAGGAGGTTCGCCGTCAGTTCCGGGAGATCACGGGGCTCATGGAGGGCAGCGCAAAGCCGGAATATGAGAAATGCATAGCCATTTCCACCACGGCCGCCCTTCGGGAAATGGTCCTTCCCGGCGTTCTGGCCATCGCCGCTCCCATTTTGGTGGGATTCCTGCTCGGAAAGGCCGCTTTGGGCGGTCTGCTTGGCGGGGCCATCGTGGTGGGCGTTATGCTGGCGCTCTTTATGGCAAACTCCGGCGGCGCCTGGGACAACGCCAAAAAGTTCATTGAAGAAGGAAACTACGGCGGCAAGGGGACGGACAACCACGCCTCGGCCGTGGTGGGCGACACGGTGGGCGACCCCTTCAAGGACACGGCGGGGCCCAGCCTCAACATCCTGATCAAGTTGATGACGGTGGTTGCGCTGGTCATCGCTCCGCTCTTCTCCTGATCTTCCGATTCTCACGGAGCCCAGAACGGACGTTATAATGACGGGGAAGGATCTTCACAGAGGTCCTTTCCCGTTTTTGTATAGTTTTTGTATAAATGAGCGTAGGTGACGGAGGCAAAAGAACCTTGCAGCAGAACGACGATGTGAAACGGATCAAGGACCGGCTGGACATTCTGGACGTGGTGGGGGACAAGGTGCGTCTGCATCGAGCCGGGCGCAGCTACTTGGGCCTGTGTCCCTTTCACGACGAAAAAACCCCGTCCTTTCACGTTTCACAGGAACGTCAGACCTATCATTGTTTCGGCTGCGGCAAGGGAGGAGACATCTTCAGTTTCGTCATGGAAACGGAGGGTCTCACATTTCCCCAGACCGTCGAACTTCTGGCCGAGCGGGCGGGAGTCGAGCTGACCCCTTTTGAGAGAAGGCGCAAACCTCTCTCCGGCGGACTGCATGAAATTATGGAAATCGCGGGAAAATCCTTTCGAGCCCAGCTTGCCGCCCCCGAAAGCGCCGTGGCCCGGGCATACCTTGAACGCCGGAATATTTCGCCGGAGGAGGCCGCCCGTTTCGAGCTGGGCTGGAGCGGCAACTCCTGGGATACTCTCTGCTGTGTTCTGAAAAGTGAAGGCGTGGGGCCTCAGGAGGCCATCGAGGCGGGGCTGGCCATTGAGGGGCGTAACGGGCTTTACGACCGTTTCCGCGGACGTCTGATGTTCCCGATACGGGATGTGACCGGCCGCCTGATCGCCTTCGGCGGTCGTATTGTGGACGGGGAGGGAGCGAAGTACATCAACAGCCCGGAAGGCGTCCTTTACAGCAAGCGGCGCAATCTTTACCTGCTCCACGCGGCGAAGGGCGCGATTCGGGAAAAAGGGCGGACGATTCTGGTGGAGGGCTACATGGACGCTCTGCGCCTTCATCTGTGCGGATATGCCGAGGCGGTGGCCTCGCTGGGGACGGCCCTGACCGAGGAACAGGCCAAACTGCTGAAACGCTTCAGCGACCGCTGTTATATCTGCTACGACAGCGACGCCGCCGGGCAGGAGGCGACCCTTCGGGGGATGTACACGCTTCAGAACTCCGGGCTCGACGTCTACGTGATCTCTCTGCCTCAGGGCAAGGACCCCGATGAGCTTTTGAACTCGGAGGGAGGGAAGGAACTCTTCGAAAAGGCCGTCGGAGAGGCGCGCCCCCTGATTTTACAGCACCTCCACGCGGTGAGGGCCCGGCTGGACGATCCCGCGACCCGTCGGTCCGCCGTGGAATCCCTGTGGAGCGGCCTGGCGCAGCTTCAGCCCACGATGATCGCCCCCTACGCGTCCGGCCTGGCGGGGGCTTTGGGGTTCTATCCCGATCAGTTCTGGCGGGAGCTGGAACAGTACCGCCGAACTCAAAAACCCGCCCGGAGCAATCCTAATCCTGACGAGGCAAAAAAAACGATTCCGAATAAAAAGCCAAATGGAGAAAAAGATAGAGAAAAAGATGGGAAAAAAGTCCGGTACGATCCCCTGGAAGCGGCCCTCTGCGCGCTGCTCTGGCGGGACGAAACCTGCCGTCACGACTGCCGTCCGGAGGAAATTCTGCCCCTGGTGACGGACACCCGGGTAAAGGAAATTCTCCTGGCGATTTTGACGGAATCTCCGGACTCCCTCGAGGCCCGCTGGCATTCTACGGGAGAAACCTTCCCCATGGCCTTCATCGCCCGTGGAGATGCCTTTTGCGAAGAGCTGGAATTTTCCCGGGATGCCGATCCCTGGGGGGCGGTTCGAGAGGCTCTGGAACGCAAGCGGGAGCGGGAACGGCTTGATTTTTTGAGCGACCGCATGAAACGCCACGAGGCCACTCTGGAGGAAATGGCGGAGTTTCAAAAAATGGCGGCCCGCATTAAAAGCGGAAAAAAATAAATATTGTTGTACACTATGGAGTGGTTTGTCTGTTCTCCGGCAAAAATGAATGAGGTGGACGTAAACGGATGCGAATCGACAAATTTTTGAAGATGGCCCGCCTGGTGAAGCGCAGAACCGCGGCCCAGGAGATGATCGAGGTCGGGGCCGTGCGTATCGACGGTCGGGTCTGCAGGTCCTCCGCCGAAGTGACGGAGGGCAAAACGCTGGAGATCGCCTATATGGCCCGGGTTTTGAAGGTAAAGGTCCTGTGCGCCGACGAGCAGCTGCTGAAACGTCCTCAGACCGTCCCCTGCGAGGTTCTTGAGGAACGTCGGGTCGATCCGGATGAAAAACCCTGGCAGGTGGCGGATGAGTAAAATTTATTTGTTCTGACTTCTGACTTCCGGCTTTTTGACTTCAGAGTGTGAAGTGAGATCAATTTTGGAAGGGAGCTGTATGTAAATGGGTACGATTATAGGAATTCACGGCAGAGAGATTATGGACTCGAGGGGCAACCCCACGGTGGAGGTGGATGTTTTTCTGGAGGATGGTTCGTTTGGTCGGGCCGCCGTCCCCTCCGGAGCTTCCACGGGGATACACGAGGCCCTGGAGCTTCGCGATAAGGGCGAAAAGCGCTACGGCGGCAAGGGTGTCCTGAAGGCCGTGGAAAACGTCAACGAAAAAATCTCACCGGAGCTGATCGGGATGGACTCCGACAACCAGGCGGAGATCGACAGAACGATGGTGGACCTGGATGGAACGCCGGGCAAGTCCACGCTGGGGGCGAACGCGATTCTGGGCGTTTCCATGGCGGTGGCCCGCGCCGCCGCGGACAGTCACGAGCTGCCGCTCTGGGCCTATCTGGGAGGACTGGGGTCCTTCGTTCTGCCCACTCCCATGATGAACGTCATCAATGGAGGAGCCCACGCCGACAACACGGTGGATATTCAGGAGTTCATGATCGTTCCCCACAACGCTCCCAGCTTTGCGGAGGCCCTGCGCATGGGGGCCGAGACCTATCACGCTCTGAAAAACTGCATCAAAGCCCGTAAATACTCCACCGGCGTCGGCGACGAAGGCGGGTTTGCCCCCGACCTGAAAACCAACCGGGAGGCGCTGGATCTTCTGATGGAAGCCGTAACGAAGGCGGGTTACAAGCCGGGCGCGGACATCAGCTTTGCCTTGGACGTGGCCTCGTCGGAGTTCTTCAGGGACGGAAAGTACGTATTCGAAGGGGAGGGGAAAACCTTCACCGCCGACGAACTGATCGCCTATTACGAAGGGCTTTGCAAGGATTACCCCATTCTCTCCATCGAGGACGGCATGGCCGAGGAGGACTGGAAGGGTTGGGCCGCTCTGACGAAAAAGCTGGGCGGAAAGGTACAGCTCGTGGGGGACGATCTTTTTGTCACGAACCCGGAAATTCTGGGCCGGGGCATCAAAGAGGGCGTGGGCAACGCCGTCCTGGTGAAGCTGAACCAGATCGGGACGGTCTCCGAAACGGTGGAGGTGGTTCAGATGGCGACTCTGGCCGGTTACGCCTCGATCATCTCCCATCGGTCCGGAGAGACGGACGACACCTTCATCAGCGATCTCTCCGTGGCGATGAAAACGGGGCAGATCAAGACCGGTTCCGTTGCCCGCACCGACCGCGTCGCCAAGTACAATCAGCTTCTCCGCATCGAGGAAGAACTGGGCGGAACCGCGCGTTATGCCGGATTGAAGCGTTTTTCGAGAGCTTAAATCCGGAAGCGCGGTTCCACTGAGGAAAAATTTAAACGGAGGTGTGAAACAGTGAAAAAGACAGTGAGCACAAAAAACGCGCCCGAGGCCATCGGACCTTACAGTCAGGCCATCCAGGCCGGGGATTTTCTTTTCGGTTCGGGACAGATTCCTCTGGATCCCAAAACGGGGCAGCTGCTGACGGGGCCTGTGGAGGAACAGGCGAAACAGGCTCTGGACAACGTCAAAAACATCGTCGAGGCTGCGGGTTTCACGATGCAGCAGATCGTCAAGACCACGGTTTTTGTAACGGATATGAACAATTTTGCGCCGATCAACGGCGTCTATGCGCAATATTTCGGAGAAAATCCTCCGGCGCGCTCCTTTGTGGCCGTCAAAGACCTTCCGAAGGGCGCGCAGGTCGAAATCGAAGTCGTGGCCTGGAAGGGATAACCCGACAGAGTCCGACTGTTTTTGCTTTTCGGGGTCCTCTGGTATAATATCGTTTTGTATCCTGAAATTACGGGGGCAATTCAAGAGTCGAGCAGCAGGGAGGAAGATTTTATGGCAGATCAGGCGGCAACCCCGGCGACAACCCAGGCAGTAACGTCCTGCGGCGGTTTTTCCGGCGGTGGCAGTGGCGGAGGAGAGAGCGGCGCGGCGCCGGGAGCAGCGCAGAGCGGGGGTTTAATGGGAATGCTTTTCCCGCTTGCGATATTTATTCTTATTTTCTACTTCTTTATCATTCGGCCTCAGCGAAAACGTCAGAAGCAGCATGATACGCTGATTGGCGGGATCAGCAGGGGCGACCAGGTGATTACGATAGGGGGCTTTTTCGGGACGGTGCGGGAAGTTCGAGACGACACCTTCCTTGTGGAAATTGCGGACGGGGTGAAGGTTCGCGTTCTGAAGTCCGCCGTGCAGACAAAACGCGTGGCTCAGGCGCCGGCGCCGGCTCCGGCTGTCGAAGAGAAAAAAGACTGACGAAAAACGCAGGGAGGGCGGAAGATTGCCCTTTTGTCGTGTAAATTCAATTTAGGATCGGGGCGTACTGAGGTTTACACATCGCATATTGCCTGCTTGAAGCTGCCCCTGATTTTGAGTTGGAACAGGGCGTTCCATCTCGGGATGAACTCCTCTTCCCTTGTCTGAGGTCCGGAGGGGTTCATCCTGATGTTGTGTTCAGGGAAAGAAATTGGGAAGCGTATAAAAATCAGGTGGAGCAGGAGGAGAGGGAATGCTTCGTAAAGACCGTATACGACTGTGGGGCGTTCTGGCAGTGATTGTCGTGGCGCTGGTATGGTCGTGGCCGATAGTGGGGAAGCTGAATTTGGGGCTCGATCTGAAGGGCGGCGCGCACATCGTCCTTCAGGCCAAAGATACGCCGGACAATCCGATCGGCAATGATGGAATCGACAGGCTGGTGGCGGTTTTGCGCAACCGTGTGGACCAGTTTGGCGTGGCGGAGCCGCTCATTCAGAAAAGCGGAGAGGATCGGGTCATTGTGGATCTGCCCGGGGTGCAGGACCCCGCCGCGGCTCTGGAGCTGATCGGGAAGACCGCGCTTCTGGAGTTCCGTGAGGTTCTGGACCAGAGCGAGTCCGCGCCGCCGGCTCCTCAGAGGGCAAATTACGACAGCGACGAACAGTTCACCCGGGCTCAGGAGCGCTGGAAAACCGCCGCGGAGTCCTCGGAGAACGCGCTGCCCCGCTTCGAAGAGCGGGCGAAAACAGTTGAAGGCGCCATCGTTTCCCGCGGAGAAGGCGACCGGCACGTGTACTATCTTTTGGGCAGGGCTCTGGTTACGGGGAAGGACCTTAAAAAGGCCGGCCTGAACCCGGACAGCCTTGGCCGAATGGGCGTTTCGATTTCCTTCAACGACGAGGGGGCGAAGGCCTTCGAGGAGGCCACGGGCCGCCTTGTGGGCAAACAGCTGGCGATCGTTCTGGACGGTGTGACGATATCGGCGCCGGTGGTGCAGGACAGAATAGCCGGGGGAAACGCGCAGATCACCGGGCGTTTTACCACCGACGAGGCGACGCGGCTGGCGATCATGCTGAACGCCGGCGCTCTGCCCGTAGAGGTTGATGTGGCCGAGAACCGTTCGGTGGGTCCCAGCCTTGGAGCGGACTCCGTGCGTCAGGGGCTCCATGCCGGTCTGATCGGAGGCGGGCTGGTGTTCGTCTTTATGCTGATTTACTACCGGTTCAAGGGACTGGCGGCGGACGTGGCTCTTGCCGTCACGCTCCTGCTGGTGTTCACGGGACTGATCGCCTTCCACTCGACGCTGACCCTGCCGGGTATTGCGGGCATCATTCTGACCATCGGCATGGCCGTTGACGGAAACGTTCTCATCTATGAGCGCATACAGGAAGAACTGCGGTCGGGAAAAACGCCTCTTGCGGCCCTGGATTCCGGATTCCGCAAGGCGCTTGTGACGATACTCGACTCCAACATTACGACGCTGATCGCCGCCCTCGTTCTCTTTTATTTTGGAACGGGCTCCGTGCGCGGATTTGGAGTGACTCTTTCCATCGGACTGGTGGCCAGCGTTTTTTCCAACGTTGTGGTGACTCGGGCGTTCCTGCAGCTCTTCGTCAGTACGAAGAAACATGCCCTGAAGCAGAATTAGGGGGACCGTTCAAATGAAATTCAAGGCTCAGTTCGATTTTATGAAAATGCGCAGGCCCGCTCTTTTCTTCAGCCTGGCGCTCGTTGTGTGCAGCCTCCTGCTGGTGACGTTTCGCGGGCTGAACCTCGGAATCGACTTCACGGGGGGCAACGTGGTGCAGGTGGAATTCTCCAGCCGTCCGGACGTGGGAGAGGTGCGGGAAGTGGTTTCCTCGGTGGTGGCCAGAGAGGCCATGATCCAGAATTTCGGGGACAGCGGCATCATCATTCGAACCAACGAAGACACGGAAAAGAGCCGGGAACAGGTGGTGGACGTTCTGAAGGGCCATTACCCGGACATGAAGGTGATCGGCTTCGAGAAGGTCGGACCCGTCGTGGGCAGGGAGCTGCGCAATCAGGCGCTTCTTGGAGTCACCGCGGCGCTTGTCGCCATCCTCATTTACATCACGGTGCGTTTCCAGTTCCGCTTTGCCGTGGTCAGCGTTCTTCCGCTGATGCATGACGTCATTGTGGCGTTGGGCTTTTTCAGCCTGACCCGCATGGAAATCGCCTCCTCTTTCATAGCGGCGCTCCTGACCATCGTGGGTTATTCTCTGAACAACACCATCATTATACTGGACCGTGTTCGTGAAAACTGGAAAGATTTGGGGAAGGCAGGCATTCTCGACCTGATGAACCTCTCGATCAATCAGACCCTTTCCCGTACGGTCAACACGACTCTGACGACTCTTTTCCCCGTCCTGACCCTGTGCATCTGGGGCGGGCCGGTTCTGGCGGCGTTCAGTTACGCCATGCTTGTGGGAATCATCGCCGGTACGTACAGCTCCATCTTTGTGGCCACGGGAATGCTGGCGGAGTGGTGGCTGTGGAAGCCGGACAGAACCATTCCACTGAGCTCCAGGGCAAAAGCGCAGGAAAAAAACGCGGCAAAAGCATAGATCCGGATCGCAGGGGTGAACAGGGAAAAGACGTTCACCCCTGCGCTGTCTGAAGAGGGGGTTTTGAGGATGAACGAGGTTCTCCGTACCATTCTGGAGCGGCGCAGCATTCGGAAGTACACCCCGGAGGAAGTTTCCCGGGCGGACATCGAAGCCATTCTTCAGGCGGGGCTTTACGCGCCCTCGGGGGCGGGCGCCGAGACCTGGCATTTCACCGTCATTACGGACAAAAAGGTCATTGAAGATTTCGACGCCCGAACGCGGGCCGCCATGGCGGAGTCGGGAATCGAACGGATCGAAACTATGGGAAAGGCCCCGCATTACCGCGTTTTTTTCGGCGCTCCGGTGGTCATTCTGATCTGCGGTGAAAAAATACCCCGCAAGCCGGGGCGGCATCTGACGTCTCTTGCGGACTGCAGCGCGGCCATTGAGAACATGCATCTCGCCGCCGTTTCTCTGGGGCTTGGGGCCTGTTGGATCGGACTGGTCCGCTACCTCTTCGAAAGGGAGCCCGCGTTTATGGCTCCGGAGGGCTACGAGCCGCTTTTCGCCCTCACGCTGGGGCATCCGGACGAAACGCCCGCCTCGCGCGCTCCACGGCGCGAAGGCACGGTGCGCTGGCTGGACGCCGGAATATAGAATATAAACAAACTTATCCTGCCCTTTCCCGCCGCTCGGACACCCCTGCCCGGACGGGATCAGGCGTGGCGTTCTTCTGTTGTTTTCTGTTTAGGGGTAAAGGCGATACATTCACTGCCGGTTGATTGAAATACGGTGACGGAGGGCATGTTCGCCGTTTTGAAGCCAAACGCTTTGCAGGCTTTGGGAAATTTCACATCCCAGGTAATCGCGAAATGTACACAGTTAAAGCAGTTGATTCTGTTGATGGTCCTTACACCCCCAGGGAGTTCTCGAAGCCTGTTTTTCTGTTTCCTGTTTTCTGTTTTTACCGAAGCAGGGACGACGCGCATAAAATACTAGCATATTTCACCTGTCGAATGAAGCCTTCTCTCTCAGGAATTTTTTTGGGAAATTTTCTTTTTTTTGGAAAATTTTATGGTCAACTACTGAGTTTGTTGTATTTTTTGTGACAAAAAGCTCCTGAAGAAGTGTATAATTTCATTGTATACTTACAAAAGTTATTCCAACAGGCCGTGAAAGGATTGATTTTTTGTGTATGCAATGACAATGAGCGGACTTTTTGGAACTTTTACGGCTGCAGTCTTTACATCACTGATGTTTATTATTTTCATATGGGCCATTGTCGTAATGACGGGTCATGCCGACCGCGCCTCCGACACCGCGGAAAACGTCTCCGGTTTGCTGACGACGCTGGGGCTTTTCGGTACTTTTTGGGGCATCGCTCAAAGTCTCGGTTCTTTCAACGTCAATGACATGGACGGCAGTGTTCCGCTGTTGCTGGAGGGGATGAAACTCGCCTTTTGGACGTCGATCCTGGGGATGTTCTCCGGGATGATTTTAAGGGCGCTGGACTATTTCGTTTTTGCTCCGCTCCGGAGTTCCGGCAAAGAGAGCGGGGTCACAGCGGACGATATTTATCGCGTCATGACTGAACAGAGAGACGCCATAAACTCGTTGAAAAATATCACCGCCTCCGGCGGAGACGCCCTGTCGAACGCGATAAGGCAGATCGATTGTTCTGTACTGGCTCAGATGAAACAGATGAGCGGGGATTCACAGGTTTTTCAGGAAACGATTGTCCGTGAATTTCGGGATTTTACGCAAACGATGGCGAAGAATAATTCCGATGCCCTGATTAACGCCCTTCAGGAGGTAATCAAAGACTTCAACGCCAAAATCAACGAACAGTTTGGAGAAAATTTCAAAGAACTCAATCGCGCCGTTGCGGCGCTTCTGCAGTGGCAGGAAAATTATCGGGTGCAGATGGAAGAAACGACCCGACGGTTTCAGTCGGCTCTGATCGGCATCGATGCCTCGCAAAAAGCCATCGAACGTATCAGGCGGGATACGGAGGCAATTCCCTGTACGATGGAACAATTACGCGGTATATTGCAAAAACTTGATTTTGAGATGGAAAAGGCCGGCGGGGTTTTGGAAGGTTTTGCGGCCCTGCGAACCAGGGCCGACGAAGTTTTCCCCGTGATCGAGAGTGCATTGAAAAATCTCACGGAGACAATGACGAAAAGCGTCGCCGCTTCCGCGGAACAGGTCGAAAGCATTGTCGCTCAGCAGGGAGAGAACGTCAAAGTCCTGAGGGCGCAGCTCTCTGCGCTGACGCTTCAGTCGTGCGACATGGTACAAAAAGGGATGGAGGATATTCAGGTTGTGTTTGAGAAAAACCTGCAGGAAACAATGAAACTCACAAAATCGAATTTTGAGGAATTTGACAGACAGATGGGCTCGGAACTCGAAAGAGCGATCCGCCTGCTTGGCAGTCAGCTCGCTTCGGTGGCAAAGAAACTGGTCGACGATTACACAGCTTTGGAACAAAAGATCGACAGCCTGGTCAGTCGTGCGCTCAGTGTCCCTGATGACCGGAAGGGCGGTCCCTCGTGAAAGTGACGGAGTTGTTTCCTGTCAGGCGGCGCAGGCAACAAAATTACTGGATGTCGATTTCCGATTTGATGTCCGGATTGATGATCATTTTTTTGTTTGTTGCCGTCATGTACATGAACAGCGTCTCAAAAAGTAAAGAGCGGCTGATGGAGTATGCAAAGGACCTGGAAGCCGGCAAGGCAAAAATTGAACAAATTGTGGTGATATGGAATAAAATGCAGGAAAATCTTTATAATGACCTGACGGAGGAATTTAAAGAGGATTTACCGAAGTGGAAAGCTTCGTTGAACAGAGACACTCTTTCCATTCGTTTTGAAGAGCCCTCCGTGTTTTTCGAAGCGGGCAGCGCAAGGCTGACGGAGGGTTTCAGGGCAATTCTGGATGATTTCTTCCCCAGATATTTGAATATACTGCAGAAATATCTTGACAGCATAGCGGAAGTGCGGATAGAGGGGCATACGTCCTCCGAGTGGATTGGCGCGGAAAACGCTCTTGACGCGTATTTTAAAAATATGGAGCTTTCACAGGACCGGACTCGTTCGGTGCTGCAGTACTGCCTGACGATTCCTCAGATAAAAACTCAGCGGAGTTGGGCAATAAAAAATATAACCGCCAACGGACTTTCCTCCAGCACGCCGATTCTCAATGCCGCCGGGCAGGAAGATCCTTTCTTATCCCGACGGGTGGAGTTTCGCGTTCGGACGGACGCGGAGAAACGCATCGTCACCATTCTTGAGGACGTCCAATGAAATTTGACTGGAATGAACCTCTTTTCCCGGAATTTTCGGTCCTTTTGCGCCGAATGGGCGCGAAAGAAATATACTGGATTCCCGCTCAGTTTCTGTTGCCGGATGGAACGTTTGAAATTGTAGTGGACTCTCGAATGTCCCTGGAGGAACGCAGGAAGATTGAAAAGGAGATTTTTGATTGTTCGGGCAAGCCGTTTCGTTTGAACGGTGAACCCTGCCTGCTGTATATTCCGGAGGTGTCGTCCGCGGAAGAGCCGTCGTCATGGCCAAAATTTCACTTTATGGAGTGTCAGACAATCAAATCCATGCGCGGGCAGGGCCGGTTCGATACCCGATATGTCGTTACAAACAGCGCAACGGGTCATTTCAGGGTAAAAATCAGGCGCGGTTCGGGCAAACTCGAAGGGTACGTTTTTATAAATCACACAACGGACAAATACAGGACGAGCGTCCGGTCGGATCAGTACGCCTCTTCAGGTGAGGTGCAAACGTTAAAACTTCATGTCTGCAAACATTGTTTAAGTGAATACAATTACCGGGGTTACCGACGCTTTTCTCCCCGTGAACAGGAATTTGCCGTTGAAAATTTCGACCTTAAGGGATTTTTTGCCGATGGCCGGGAACAAAACCTGATTGTCCGCAAACCTCCACGGAACGAGACGGACCTTAGCTGAAATTTTCGACGCTCTGTTTTAACGGCGTCAGGCTGCTCTGTGAGAAGTTTGTTTTCTGCCGCTTTTTTCGCTTTTTCGTCTTTTTAGTCGTCGCTGAAAAACGGAATAAAGTAAGTATATAACTGTATTTATTGGCAATAAAGCGGTATAATAATCGCAGGAAATCCCTAATAAAGAAAGGGGAAACCTTACAAAATGCTGCCTCAAAAAACAGAGGATAAACAAAATAGATT
>JAISUO010000061.1 GCA_031272035.1 Synergistaceae bacterium | reverse complement strand
CTATGCTTTTCAGCTCCAAACCACAGGAAGACCGGCCGCCCGACTGCGCTCCGGAAGAAATGGAGGGGATGCGCAGCATCAGAGTCAGGAGGTGACCCTCGCTCTCAAAGGCCTCTTCCAACAGGTTTCGGGGAACGACAAAAGCCCGTTCCGTATCTCCCGTCCGGAGAACCGTCCATGTCCCAAGCGACCGATCATTGACAAATACCACCAGTGACAAATCCGGCAACAGTGCGGTTGCGGGATACTCTTTTCCTGTCAGCGTCAGGATCTGGTCGCCTTCCGGTTTTCGATCGACCTTCATAAAAAACTTGACCCTGTTGCTGTAGGATCTCCACACCGTTACGGCGGCGCCTTCCTGATAGTCCTCGACGGGAATGAGGCCCTCCGACATTTTCAGCCAGGGCAGAGCCCGCTCCTCTCTCAAACTCAGAGGAAACTCCGGCAGGGGGAGCAAATCTTCCGCGAAGAAAAAATTGACCCCCGTCCCGGTACGACTCTGCGCCAGATGTCCAAGCCCCGGATTTCTGTGAAAAACGATCTCCTCCGGATTGACGTATTCCTGTTTGATGTGGAATCGATCAAAAACACCGTCAAACTCGAAGATCGACCGGTCCAGAAAAACGGTCTCTCCCTGATGAGGCTCCAGAAGCTCTCGTATCCATCCGTTGAAACTCCATTGGTATCGGCAAAAGAAAAACGCCATCCCTCCCGTGTTGAAAAGCGCCAGCAGCAACGGCACGCTTAAAAACAGACCTTTCCTTTCGGGAAGGGTATCCAGACACAAAAAGGGAAAAAGCCACACAAAGGGCGCGTACCGCAGCGTCCAGGCGTAAGGCTGAATGAAGGTCATCAGCAGCAGAGTGAGCCAGAGCCAGAGGTTTCCCCGACCCCTCAACAGCACCTGCAGCAATATCGCGACGCACAGCAAAAGGCCGAACAGAGGCCCCAGACCTCCCGTGTGGGTATGATACGCGTTTTCGAAAACTTTCCAGTCGGCCACGGGAGAACTCAGAGGATTTCTGAGCCTTGCGGGAATAAGCTGCCCTCCCGGATGGGAAAAAATCGAAAAAAGAAGTCTTGTGACGCGATTGCGGGCCAAAGGATAAACGGTGTCTCCATAATCGCTTATAATCGACGACGTTTCCTTCTGGAAAGACTGCACTGCAGGGTAAAAAATATTCTTCCCCTCCCGCAGGTTGGTGATGTAAGGATGAAAATTCATCACGCAGCTCACGAGAATCACCATCCCTCCAAGCCGCAGCCCCAACGCGCAGGATTTTCTCAGCGCTCCGAAACAGGATCCCGAGCCTTCTTTTTGTCGTTTCCTGTATTCCTCCCACAAACAATTTACACAGATGAAGAAAATAATGATGCTCCCGTAGGGAAACCCCGTGGTCTTCACCCCGAACAGCAGGGACAGCGACATGACCCCAAGGGCGAACTCGACGCCCGACGGAACTTTTTTTCGGAAAAAACCATTCGCGAACAACAGGCCGATCAAACAAAGAGCCGACAGGTCTCCATCGATGACCAGAGTCGTCCACTCCAGCGCAATGATGGGATTCAGACAGGCCGCGTACCACAGGCATTTTTTGAGAAGGGATTCGCCCCGCTTTACATGGGCCGTGTAAAAAAGCGTCGCCGCAAAAAGAAGAACATGACTGACCTTCCCGAACTGAATATCCCCCAGAGCCGCCGTCAGGCACGCCGCGAAGTACATGACCGATTTCGGATAGTACGTGGCCACCTCGGACCAGACGTCCGGAGCCCGGCCCAGGTCCATGTAACCGTCGTATACGGGGTTGAAGCCTCCGGCGATCCGTCGTATCGCGGGCTGAAAGTAGGCCAGTCCGTCGTGCATCATGTCGAGAAAATACCAGGAAAGGCCATGGGCGACGAAAAGAATCATTATAAAAACGACGATTTCCCTCCACGTTATTTCCCGACGCAAATAAACGGCCGTCCCCAGCAGAGCGGCGTGAGCGCACAGGTACGCGCCCGCCGGCGAGCCAACTCTCAGCAATAAAAACGCCGACAGAATGAAGGAGGGCAAAAAGACGTACAACACCAGAAAAAACGCCACCATCAGAGGCGAGAAAATTTTGGGAACCTCTTTTACCGCCATTTCACCTGAAAGCCGTGTCGTCATCGGAGCTCCACCTGCCCGTCATTTTCGTTTTTATTTTCAGAGCCGGGCCGAAACTCCAGACGATCCAGCCTCAGGCCAAAGGGAGACACCGCATCGCGTAAGGTCATGAAAGAAACGGAGGGAATGCGCAGCGACAAAATCAGGAGATGCCCGTCGTCCTCAAAGGATTCTTCCAGCAGCGACCGTGGGATGACGAAACGTTTTTCACCGCCGTCGGCCTTCACGCTCCAGACTCCAAGGGGCTGATGATTTACAAAGACCACCACCGGCAGTTCCTTCCCGTCCCCGGCGGAGGCGGGATACAGCGCCCCATTGAGAATCAGGCTCAGACCGCTTTTCGGCTTTTCATCGACCTTCATGAAAAACCGGACCTTATTGCCGGAGGACCTCCAGACAGTTTCCGCGATGCCTTCCCGATAAATTTCGATGGGAACAAGTCCTTCCGACATCCGCAGCCAGGGCAGAGCCTTTTCGCTGTTGAGCGTCAGGGGCTGCTCCGGCAGGGGAAGCAGATCTTCCGGGAAAAAGACGTTCACCCCGTCGGGAGTGCGGCTCCAGGCCAAATGCCCGATTTCCGGAAATCTGTGGAAGAGGACCTCTTCCGGATTGATGTATTTTTGCCGAAGGCGGAACCGGTCAAAAATGCCGGCAAAGTCGAAGATCGACCGGTCCAAAAATACGACTTCTCCCTCATAGGGCTGGAGATTTTGTCTCATGGCCCAATTGCTTTTCCATTGATTTTCCCCGAAGAAAAATAAAAGGCCCCCCGCGTTGACCGCCGCAATCGGCAGGAGAACGATCAGCACCCGTTCCTTTTTTCCGGAAACGCCGTCCAGACACACAAAAGGGAAAAGCCACACGAAGGGAGCGTACCGCAGCGTCCAGGCGTAAGGCTGAATAAAGGTCATCAAAAGCAGTGTCAGCAGCAGCCAAAAGTTTTCTCCGACCCTGGTCCTGTCCTCATCACGCAGCAGAACCCCCGCCAGAACGGACAGGCACAGAAAAATTCCGAACAGAGGCCCCATAGCTCCCCCGTGGACGCTGGGTCCGTTGGCGAGCAGCCGCCAGTCGGGAAAGGGCGAACTGAAGGGGTTCCGAATCCTGGCGGGTTCGATGTCCGGAACCGCACGGGCCATGATGGAAAAAAGCAGCCTCGTAAAACGGTTGTGGGCCATGGGATAAACTTCGTCTTCAACGTGATCCAGGCCCGTTGGCTGATTTACACGAAAAGACTGAACCGCAGGATAAAAAATATTCTTCCCCTCCCGCAGATTGGTCAGATATGGATGAAAATTGAGGACACAGCTCACCAGAAAGACCATTCCTCCAAGCCGCAGGCCCAGCCGGAACGAACTTCCCAGGGCATCGAAAAGGCGCTTTCCCGTCGATTCTCCCGACCTTTTCACGTACTCCACCCAAAGCCTGTTCACACAAATAAAGAAAAGAATGATGCTCCCATAGGGGCAACCGGTCGTCTTCACTCCGAACAGCAGAGCCAGCGACACGATCCCCAGGGTGTACTCCACGCCTGAGGGAACTCCGCCTCTGAAAAAAACTCCGGCAAACAGGAGCCCGATCAGAGAGAGGGAACCCAGATCCCCGTCGACGACCAGCGTCGTACACTCCGTCAGGACGATGGGGTTCAGGCAGGCCAGATACCAGACGCATTTTTTGAGGAAGGATTCGCTTCGGGTCACATGCGCCGTATAAAAGATTGAAGCCGCGAAGAGGACAATATGACTGGCTTTTCCAAACTGAATATCCCCGAAAACCGCCGTCAGACACGCCGCGAAATACATGATGGACTTCGGGTAGTACGTGGCCACCTCGGACCAGACGTCGGGGGCCCGGCCGAAGTCCATATAACCGTCGTACACCGGATTGAAGCCCTTGGCTATCCGCTTTATCGCGGGCTGAAAGTAGGCCTGGCCGTCGTGAAAAAAGTCAAAAAACCACCAGGAAACGCCATATGCGGCTCCAATGACGAGAACGAACAGAACGACGTCCCGCCAGGAGATTTTCCCGCGGCGGTACAGGTAAAACGCCGCCGCCGGCAGGACGGCATGAGAACACCCGAAGGCCAGAGCGGGAGACCCCACGCGCAGCAGCAGGAACACCGAGAGAATGAAAGAAGGCAAAAACACGTACAGCACCAGAAAAAACGCCATGTACAGCTGGGTCGGCATCAGTCTTTCGGTTTCATTTTGAATCGGCATCGTCGTCTCCGATCTTTGGCCGCAGCTCCAGGCTTTCCAGTTCCAGCCCGAAGTCCGACGTCTTCCACTGGGACAGACTCACGGAAGAGACCGCGGGCATACGCAGCATCAGCTTCAGAAGGTGTCCCTCCTCGTTGAAGGCCTTTTCCAGCAATTTTCGGGGCACGACAAAAGTTTGTTCGTTTCCCGTGCGGTCGATTTTCCACACCCCTATGGCCTGATCGTTTACAAAGGGCACGACAGACAAATTCGAGATCAGCGCATAATTTGTATAGAGTTTTCCCTTCAGCGTCAAAAGCCAGTCGTTTTCGGGTTTTCGATCGAAAGACATGAAAAATTTGACCCTGTTGCTGTAGGAGCGCCAGATTCTCACGCGACGTCCCTCCTGGTACTCCTCCGAGGGGACGAGTCCCTCCGACATGTAAAGCCAGGGCAGGGCCGCCTCGTCACTCAGGTTCATCGAAAACTCCGGCGGAGGAAGCAGGTCCTCGGCCAGAAAGATATTGACGCCCTTCGCGTCCCGATCCTGCGCCAGGCGTCCAAATCCCGGATTTCTGTGAAAAACGACCTCTTCCGGATTCACATATTCCGGAGTGACGGAGAATCGTTTAAAAATACTGTCGAAATCAAATATCGACTGATCCATAAAAACGATTTTCCCCCGGCAGGGTTCAAAAAAATCCCGCAGCCACAGGTTGAAGTACCATTGATACCTTCCGGAAAAAAATGCGATCCCGCCCGCATTGAAGGCCGCAAGCAGCAGAGGGAGCGCGATAAAAACTTTTTTCTTTTCGGGAACGCTGTCCAGACACACAAAAGGGAACAGCCACACGAAGGGGCTGTACCTCAGCACCCAGGCGTGAGGCTGAATGAAGGTCATCAAAAGCAGCGTAAGCAATAACCAGAGATTTCCCGGGCCCTTCAGGAGGACCTGCAGAAGGATGGCGGCGCAGAGCAGCAAACCGAACCAGGGGCCGAGCCCGCCCGCGTAGATGTTGTACGAGTTCTCGAAGTGCCGCCAGTCCGGCGCCGGAGAGCTGAGGGGGGAGCGAATCCAGGCCGGAGACAGAGTCGACATGGGAGAGGCAAAAATGGAAAAAAGCAGCCTTGTGAAACGATCGTGCCGGGTCGGGTACACCGCGTCTCCAATTTGATCCAAATAGGAGGGCTGATTCGTCTGAAAAGACTGAACCGCAGGATAAAAAATATTTTTTCCCTCACGCAGATTGGTGATATAAGGATGAAAATTGAGAACGCAGCTCACGAGCAGGACCATCCCTCCAAGGCGCAGACCCGGCCGGAAGGCATTTCCCAGGGCTCTGAAAAAACGCGGCCCTGCTCTTTCGTCCGGTCGCTTCGCGTACTCCGTCCAAAGCCGATTCACACAGATGAAGAAAATAATGATGCTTCCATAGGGAAATCCCGTGGTTTTCACGCCGAACAGCAGCGCCAGCGCCATGATCCCCAAAGCGTACTCCACGCCCGAAATCATTTTCCCTTTGAAAAAACTGTTCGCGAACAGCAGCCCGATCAGGCAGAGAGAGGCAAGGTCCCCGTCCACGATCAGCGACGTCCACTGGTTCAAAATGATGGGATTCAGACAGGCCAGATACCAGACGCATTTTTTCAGGAGGGACTCCCCTCGCGTCGTCTCCGCTGCGTAAAAAAGCGTGGCCGCAAAAAGAAGAATATGGCTGACCTTGCCGAATTGAACATCTCCCAACGCCGCCGTCAGACAGGCCGCGAAGTACATTGTCGACTTCGGATAGTACGTGGCCACGTCGGACCAGATGTCCGGCCCTCGGCCAAAGTCCATATAGCCGTCGTAAACCGGATTGAAGCCTCCCGCGATCTGACTTATCGCCGGCTGAAAGTAGGCCAGCCCGTCGTGAAAAAAGTCGAAAAAATACCAGGAAACGGCGTGGGCGATAACCAGAAGCCCTGCAAAAACGAGAACTGTCGTCCAGTTTATTTCCATACTTATTCTCTGGCGCAGGTAAAAAGCCAGGGCCAGTAAAACGGCGTGGGAACATCCATAAGCGACCGTCGGGGACCCCACTCTCAGCAGCAGAAATACCGACAAAATAAACGAAGGCAAAAAGACATACAACACCAGAAAAAACGCCATCAGCAAAGGAGAAAAAAGGCGCTCCGCCTCCGGAGAGCTCCGTTCCGCAGATTTATTCTGAATCATCATCGAGATGTTTCCCCCTTTTCTTCCGCACCGCCGGCGTCTCCGTCATCCGCTTTCTCCGCGCCCAAACCGAACTCCAGCCCCTCCAGTTCCAGGCCGAAGGTCGCGGGATCGATTCGCCCGGTTGGCAGAATTTTGAGAGAAACGGCGGGGATACGCAACATCAGCGTCAAAAGATGCCCGTCGTCCTCAAAAGACCCCTCCAGCAGCTTCCGGGGAATGGAAAACTTTTGCTCCCCCGCCTCAGGAGTAATTTTCCACTCTCCAACGGGCTGATTGTCGATCAATACCGGCAGAGACAGGTCGGGCGGAACTCCGTCGATGGAGTAGGAATTTCCGCGCAGGGTCAGAACCCCGTCTCTCTCCGGGGCACGGTCGACTCGCATGAAAAATTTGATTTTATTGCCATAGGAACGCCAGACGACGTCGAGCTGGCCGTCCAGGGAAATTTCCTCCGGAAAGAGTCCCTCCGACATGCGAAGCCAGGGAAAGGCTTCCCTCTGATTCAGGGCCAGCGGGAACTCCGGCAGAGGGAGCAGGTCCTCCGGGAAAAACAGGTTCACTCCGTCGGGAGTGCGGCTCAGGGCCAGATGTCCGAGAGCCGGAACTCTGGAAAAAACGGTTTCCTCCGGGTTCACATATTTGCGCTTCAGGCCGAACCGGTCAAAAATACCCTCCCACTGGAAGACCGTTTCATCCAGAAAAACCACCGATCCCCGGTAAGGTTCCAGCATTTCTCTCAGATCCCGGCTTAAACGCCACTGGTACGTCCAGAAGAAAAACAGGATGCCTCCCACGTTAAGGACCGCCACCAGCAGAGGAACGGTCAGAAAGAGTTTCCACCGCTCGGGAACGACGCTCAGGCAGACGAAGGGAAAAAGCCAGACGAAGGGGCTGTACCTCAGCACCCAGGCGTGAGGCTGGATGAAGGTCAGGAGCAGCAGCGTCAGAAGCAGCCAAAGGTTTCCCCGACCCTTCGAAAAAACCTGCGCCAGAACCGCCATGACCAGCAAAAGACCGAACAGGGGCCCCAGCCCCCCCGCGTACATGTTGTAGGTGGCCTCAAAGGGCTTCCAGTCGGCCACGGAAGCTTCAAAGGGATTTTTCAGCTTCGCGGGGACGGATTTGACCTCCGGATGAGAAAAGACGGAAAAAAACAGCCTCGTAAAACGATTGTGAGCGTCGGGATAGACATCGTTCCCCAGCGCGTCCAGATTGGTAGGGGAAGGGCTGTGGAAGGACTGAATCACGGGATAAAAAATATTTTTCCCCTCCCGCAGGTTGGTGATATAGGGATGAAAATTGAGAACGCAGCTCACGAGAAGCACCGTTCCGCCCAGTTTCAGTCCCGGCCTGAAGGTCCGCCTCAGAGCGTTCCAAAAACCCTTCTTCCGCCACGCCTTCCAGAGACAATGCACGCAAATAAAGAAAACAAGGATGCTTCCATAGGGAAAACCCGTCGTCTTCACGCCGAACAGCAGCGACAGCGCCATAACGCCCAAGGCGTATTCTCTCTTCGAGAGGGTCCGGCCCGTAAAAAAGGCGTTCGCGAACAGCAGTCCGATCGAACAGAGGGACGCCAGGTCCCCGTCGATGATCGTGGTCGTCCATTGAGTGAGGATGACGGGGTTCAAACAGGCCGCGAACCACACGCACTTTTTGACGGCGGACTCCCCTCGGGTGGCGTGGGCGGTATAAAGGACCACAGCCGCAAAAAGAAGAACGTGCCCGGCTTTTCCGAACTGAATGTCCCCAAGAGCGGCCGTAGCGCAGGCCGCGAAGTACACCATGGACTTCGGATAATAGGTGGCCACCTCGGACCAGAGATCCTTCGGGCGGCCGAGATTCATATAGCCGTCGTACAGGGGATTGAAACCTGCCGCAATACGGCGGATGGCGGGCTGAAAATAAGCCAGTCCGTCCGTGAAAAAATCGAAAAAGTACCAGGAAACGGCATAAGCGGCAAGGAGTAAAAGGACGAAAAGAACGCCCTCCCGCCCGTTCATTTTCCGGCGCGGATAAAAAACCGTCCCCAGCAGGATGACATGAGAACATCCGAAGGCCAAAGCCGGAGAGCCCGTCCGCAGCAGCAAAAAAACAGACAGAATGAACGAAGGCAAAAACACGTACAGCACCAGAAAAAACGCCACATTCAGAGGGGAAAAAAGCCCCTGTCCTTCTGTTTGTCCTTCCGTTTCCCTCAGTTCCACGCTTTGCACCTCCAGAAAACTTTTCACAGATATACAACCAAACTCAGGGGGCGTCCCCCCGGAACCCATTCTTAATTATCTATCTGAAATATCGGGCGAAATTCCATTTTTTCGAACATCAGGCTGAATTCCTGCCAGGCTTTGGGAACATCAGGGTTCGTCAGCCGCAGCATCACCGTCAGCAAATGCATTTCATCCTCATAACTTTCCTCCAGAATTTTTCGAGGGAGAAGGACGGTTTTCTCCTCCGGTTCCGGACGGTCGAAAAGCCACTCCCCTATCCGCTGATTGTTGGCGTAAATCTCAATCGACTGTTTCGCGAAATCTCCTTTTTCATCCACCCGAGGGGAGGCGGTAAGCAGGAAATTTCTGTCCGTCTCCGGCCGTTCCTTCACCTGCACATAAAATTTGACCTTGTTGGAATAGTTCCAGCAGCCTTTGGGAACGGGGAAGGCGGAGATCGTCATCAGCGTGGGCTGTTCCGACGGGTCGTACAGCATAATGCCCTCCGCCATTTTCCGCCAGGGCTCGGCTTCCTTCTCCGCCAGCAGAACGGGAAAGTCCGGCAGAGGGGGAATGTCCTCTTCGAAGGCGATGTTGCTGCCGAACACCGGTCTGCCCAGGTGACGCTCCCGACGTTCCGTCCAGAAAGAGGCCCCGGGAAAAGTCGTCTGTTCCGGATTGGCAAATTTTTGTTTAATCCCAAATCGATCGAAAAATCCATCACACTGAAAAACGCTTTTATCCAAAAGGACATACTGCCCGCTGTAAGGGGCGAGAGCCCTGACGATCCGCCGGGTATTTTCCCAGGAATCGTCCGCATACACCCAGGTCGTTCCCGCAATGTTGGCCAGGGCGAGGATAATCGGCGCCACAAGAAGATAATCCTTCTCTCGGGGAAGGGACAGACAAAACACGAAAGGCGTCATCCAGAGAAAAGGGGCGTACCGCGCAAACCAGGCGTGAGGCTGTATAAAAAGCAGCAATCCCAGAGTGAAAAGCATCCACACCCAGCCCTTTCGCTCTCCGTTTTTCAGCGTCAGGGAAAAAATCCAGTAAATGAAGCTCAACAGGAACAGCAGAAAAAACAGGGGGCCCAAACCTCCGGCCACGGCAAGTCCGCCTCCCCGAAACAGTTTCCATTCAATCCATGGAGCCCCCAGGGGGTTTTTAAGTTCGGCGGGAGAGGCGAAAAGAGCGTTCAGGCGCGTGTCGGGATAAACCGTAACCACAGGGTAGGACGCGATGGAAAAGAGAAGCCTCGTGAAACGATTATGAGCGTCGGGAAAAACGGACCGCGCCAGTTCCTCCAAGGCCAGCGACACATTACTGTCGGCGGAAGCGTCCACTCCCATCAGTGGATAAAAAATATTCTTTCCCTGCAGAAGATTGGTGATATAAGGAGAAAACCCCAGCACGACCACCAGGCACAGAAGAGGAACTCCCAGCTTCAGGCTCAGCTTCGCGGCCCGCATAAAAGCCGTTTTCCCGCGGGCCTTCCAGTTCCCCGACGAGGCGCGCCAGGTCTCCAGAAGACGATGGAGAGCAATACAGAACAGGATGATGCCGCCATAGGCAAACCCCGACGTTTTGACGCAAAAGAGCATCGCCAGGCAAAGAACCCCGATGACATGCGAAAGTCGGGTCAGGGGCTTCTCTGAAAAATGAAGATACGCGTAAAAAAGCCCCATCGTGGACAGAGAGGCCAGCGCCCCGTCCACCAGATACCCCGTAAACTGAAGCGCGGCTATGGGGTTCAGAGCGGCCAGCAGCCAGAAAAAACGTCTCAGAAAAGACTCTCCGCGGGTGTGATGAAACACGAACAGAACCGTCGCAAAAAGCAGAATCAGGTGATAGGCCTTTCCCCACTGGATGTCTCCGAAAACCGCCGTGACCGATGCCGCAAAATACCAGGCCATTCTGGGAAAATACGTCGCCTGGTCGCTCCAGGTATCGTGAGGACGCCCAAAGCTCATATAGCCGTCGTACACGGGATTGAAGCCCGCGGCAATACGGCTGATCGCCGGCTGATGGTAGACCAGAGCGTCGTGAAAAAAGTCGAAAAAGATATAGGAAACAAGGTGGCTGACGACGACAATGGCGACAAAGCACAGGCATTCCCTCCAGCCGGTTTCCTTCCGTCGGAGGAGAATCAGCCCGCCCAGAATACAAAGAGATGTCCCGTAGGCCGCGGCGGGGGAAGCCGTCCTCAGCAGCAAAAAGACGGAAAGAAGAAACGACGGCAAAAAAACGTAAAGCAGAAGAAGCAGCGAAACATCGATAAAAGAAAATTTCACGTTTTTGCGGAACACTGAAAACCCCTCCTGAAATAACCGGCTCCGCGTCAGGACGCCGGTTTCTCCCGCCAGGGGAGAAGTTCCACCCTTTCCAGCTCCAGTCCGAAGGAAGCCGTTTCCCACTTCGGAAGGCTGAAGGGAACGGCGGGGATGCGCAGCATCAGCGTCAAAAGACGACCTTCCGCTTCAAAGGCTTCTTTCAATAACCGCGCGGGAACGATAAAAGTCCCCCCGGCTTCGTTCTCACAGCCCGCCTTCCAGGTTCCCACCCACCGGTCGCCGACGAACACCCCAACGCTCAGATCGGGCCTCGGGCCGTACAGATCGTACGGTTTTCCCCGCAGGGTCAGGCGCAGGTCGCCTTCCGGCCCGTCGTCGACCCGCAGGTAAAATTTGATTCTGTTGCCGGAAGACCTCCAGATTTTTCCGCCGGACTCGTCGACGGCCGACAGCCCTTCCGACATCCGCAGCCAGGGCAGGGCTTTCTCCTCGCTCAGCACCAGCGGGAAGTCCGGAAGAGGAGGTAAATCTTCAGAAAAAAAGAAATTGACTCCCATGGGAGAGGCGTCCTGCCCCAGGCGCCTCAGCCCTGGATATCGGAAAAAAAAGGCTTCTTCCGGGTTGACATATTTTTGTTTAAGATCAAATCGATTGAAAATGCCATCAAATTCGAATATCGTCCGGTCCAAAAACACAGTTTCTCCGCAGTGAGGCGCAAAATCCTCCGTCGTCATTCGCGTAGCCCGCCACTGTTCGGCGCAGAGAAAATAAAAAACTCCCCCCGAGTTCACCAGGGCGATCAGCAGCGGGACGATCAAAAAGCGCGATTTCTTTTGAGGAACCGCGTCCAGACACAGAAAGGGAAAAAGCCAGACAAAGGGGCTGTACCGCAGCACCCAGGCGTGAGGCTGAATGAACGTCATCATCAGCAAAGTGAGCCACAGCCAGAGGTTGCCCCTTCCCGACGAAAGAACCTGCGCCAGAACGGCCAGGCACAGCAGAAGCCCGAACAGGGGCCCCAGCCCTCCCGCGTACAGGTTGTAGGCGTTTCCGAAAATCCACCAGTCGGACAGGGGGGCGCTGAAGGGGTTTTTCAGCCGAGCCGGACGGGGATCCGGGTTTGGATGGGCAAAAATGGAAAAAAGAAATCGCGTGAATCGATTATGGGCCTCGGGATAGACGATATTGGTCATATCTTCAAGTCCGGCGGCCGTATCCATTTTTTCCAGGGAGCTCCCCTGAACCAGCGGATAAAAAATATGCCTTCCCTCGCGCAGATTGGTCAGGTACGGATTGAAGCCGATGACGGCGCTCAGCAGCAGCACCGTGCCTCCAAGGCGAAGTCCGGTCACAGTGGCGCTTTTAAACGCTTCGAAGAAACGCCGCCCCGCCGGAGGATTTTCGTTTTCCCGGTAAACCGCGTACAGACGATGCAGACAGATGAAAAACAGAATAACGCTTCCATAGGCAAATCCCGTCGTTTTCACGCAGAACAGAAAAGACAGCGCCATGACGCCCAGAGCGTATTCCAGCCTGGAAACGGATCTTTGAGTGAAAAAGGCGTTAGCAAACAAAAGTCCGATCAGCGAAAGCGAGGCCAAAGCTCCGTCGATGATCAGGGAAGTCCACTGGGTGAGGGCGATGGGATTCAGACAGGCCAGAATCCACAGGCATTTTTTCAGAAACCCGTCGTTTCGCGTCACATGGATCGCATAAAACAGGGCGGAAAACAGAAGAAGAATATGATAAGTCTTTCCCGGCTGGATGTCCCCCAGCGCCGCCAGCGCGCAGGCCGCAAAGTACATCGCGGCCTTCGGGTAAAAGGTGGAGGCATCGGACCACACGTCGGGGGAACGCCCGAAATCCATATATCCATCGTACGCCGGACTGAACCCTTCGGCTATCCGGCGGATCGCGGGCTGAAAATAAGCCAGAGCGTCATGAAAAAAATCAAAAAAACACCAGGAAACGCCATAGGAAAAGGCGATCAAAAGAAGGAAAACGGCAATTTCCTTCCATGAAATCTCACGGCGCAGATAAAAAAATATCCCCGGAAGAACCAGGTGGGAACATCCAAAGGCCAACGCCGGTGAACCCACCCGCAGCAATAAAAAAACGGAGAGAATAAAGGAGGGCAGAAAAACGTACGACATCAAAAAAAACGCCGCCCGCAGAAAAGAAAAAGATCGTTTTGCCGCCAGAGGAGCGATTTGCGCCTGAAACATGAGATTCCTATCTTTTATTTTTCCGGCAAACCCGTTCGAGTTCGTTCCGCTGACGCTCGTGCGCCACAAAGGTATCCAGGATCAGCGCGCAGTTCAGCGTAACCGCCGAAACCAAAACAAGCCCCGTCGCCAGCAGCGCCAGAGGAACGCGGGTGATGAAACGCGTCCGCATGAATTCCAGCAAAACCGGAACCCCGGAGGCGCACCCCGCCAGGAGAAACAAGAGGGACAGCGCTCCGAAAAACAGCAGAGGCCGATAATCCTTCAAAATGAAAAAAATGGTTTTCAACACCCGCATCCCGTCACGCAGGGTGTTCAGCTTGGAAAAACTCCCCTCCGGACGATTTCTGTAAGCGATGGGAATTTCCACAATAGAAAGTTTACGATCCAGAGCTCGAATCGTCATCTCCGTTTCCACCTCGAAGCCATCCGATAAAATGGGAACATTCTCCACAAAAGAGCGGCTGAAAACTCTGTACCCCGTCATAATATCACGCAAATCACTTTTAAAACAAAAGTTTACTAATTTTTTGACCAGTATATTTCCAAAACCGTGAAAGCGCCGGTCGTTCACCTGGCCGTACGCTCCGCCGGAGATGCGGTCCCCCACGGCCATATCCGAGTTTCCCGCCTCGACGGGCGCCAGAAGTTTATGAACGTCTTCGGCGGGGTAGGTGTCGTCTCCGTCCACCATGATATAAACGTCGGCGTCGATGGAGCGGAAAATTTCGCGAACCACGGCCCCCTTGCCCTGACGCGCCACAAAAAAAACCTCCGCCCCGGCCGCGGAGGCCAGTTCCGCGCTGTTATCGGTGGACCGGTTGTTCATGACGACAATTCTGCAATCGGCGGGCAATTCTTTTTTGAAGTCCGTCACCACCTTCGCGATGGTAAGCTCTTCGTTATAACAGGGAATGACCAGCACTCTCCTCAGGATACTCACCCTCTGTTCATCAACACGGATTTTTCGAACAGACCTATCTTATACCACCACTGTGAAAAAAACAGGCGCGTCCCCATAAAAAAAGCCCCCCGAAGGGGGCCGTATAACATTTTTCTCAGATTTTCGGGGCTTTTTACCGGGCGACCATCCACACGGTGTTGCTGGCGGTCGTGTAGCTGTCCGTCAGGTTCGTGCTCTTCAGCAGTCCTGTGGTCTGAGCTCTGCCCTGCAGCTTGGACTTGACTTCGCTGCTCTTGTTGGACAGGTTGTAGTACACCCACCATCTGCGGGTGGAATCCACCGAGAGGCCGTAAGGACTGCCCGAAATTGTGTACTTCGCCGGGTTGTCCACGTAGGGCGTCAGATAGGTGACCGTCAGGGTGTAGGTGGTGCTGTTCTCGAAAATATCCATGCTGTCCGCGTAGAGCATCAGGGACGCCGCCTTCATGTTGCGCAGGTCGCTGATAATCGTGGAGGCCTCGGCCGAAGCCGTCGCCGCGCCGCTGGAAAGAAGCATTGCCGCCGCAAGAATACCGATAATAACGATAACGATCAACAACTCAACCAGTGTAAAACCTTTACGCACTTTTACCATTACCAATTCCTCCTTTAAGGATATTGCTTTTTCGCTCCGGATCAACCAACTGCTCATTCGCTCTGGAGCTTTTGGCGAAAAGTATAAGGCTTATTTACTCTATATCAATAGGACTTTAGACCTAATTCTATATCATTCTTAGAATTTTTTTAAAAATTTACAACAACAAACAAAAAACCCCCCGAAGGGGGTCGCAAACTGCCCGCCCCGCCGCGTGCGCTACCGGGCCACCATCCACACGGTCCCGGCGGAGCTTATGTAGCTGTCCGTCAGGTTCGTGCTCTTCAGAAGCCCCGTGCTCTGGGCTCTGCCCTGCAGCTTGGACTTGACCTCGCTGCTTTTGTGGGTCAGGTCGTAGTATACCCACCATCTCTCATTCGTATCCACCGAGAGACCGTAAGGATTGCCCGTAATCATGTACTTCGCCGGGTTGTCCACGTAGGGCGTCAGGTAGGTGATCGTCAGGGTGTAGGTGGTGTTCTCAAAAACATCCATACTGTCCGCGTAGAGCATCAGGGACGCCGCCTTCATGCTGCGCAGGTCGCTGATAATCGTGGCAGCCTCGGCTGAAGCGGTGGCCGCGCCGCTGGAAAGAAGCATCGCCGACGCCAGAATACCGATAATGACGATAACAATCAACAACTCCACCAGAGTAAAGCCTTTTCGCACTTTAATCATCACTCATTCCTCCTTAAAATATCCGCTTTTTACTTCAGACAACCTTACAACCTTCGGGCAAGCCCTTCGCCCGCTCTCTCCGCTTCTCACAAGTATAGGGCACATCGACTCCATGACAATAGGGCCTGAGAATCTAAACTGATATTTTCATATTCTTTTAATCTCGTTTAATCCAGGGGAGAAATTTGCACAAAAAAAAGCCCCCCGAAGGGGGGCCGTAAAACATTTTTCTCAGATTTTCGGGGTTTTCTTACCGGGCGACCATCCACACGGTGTTGCTGGCGGTCGTGTAGCTGTCCGTCAGGTTCGTGCTCTTCAGCAGTCCTGTGGTCTGGGCTCTGCCCTGCAGCTTGGACTTGACTTCGCTGCTCTTGTTGGACAGGTTGTAGTACACCCACCATCTCTCATTCGAGTCCACCGAAAGGCCATAAGGGCTGCCCGCAATCGTGTACTTCGCCGGGTTGTCCACGTAGGGCGTCAGATAGTTGACCGTCAGGCTGTAGGTGGTGTTCTCAAAAACATCCATGCTGTCCGCGTAGAGCATCAGAGCCGCCGCCTTCATGCTGCGCAGGTCGCTGATGATCGTGGAGGCCTCCGCCGAAGCCGTCGCCGCGCCGCTGGAAAGAAGCATTGCCGCCGCCAGGATACCGATAATAACGATAACGATCAACAACTCAACCAACGTAAAACCTTTCCGCACTTTCACCATTACCAATTCCTCCCTTGTTATTTACTTTCAGAATTTGTTCCTGCCATCCAATTCGTTTCTACCATCCAAATTGGAACCTGTGCGGATAAGTATAAGGCACTTTTACCCTATATCAATAGGACTTAAGACCTAAATCGATATATTCTAACTTTTCTCTAAAATAAAATATTTATTTTTGTCCCGCTTTTTTTATTCTGCTGAATACCGGACCCCGGTCCTCACCGACAAAAAATTAAGCGAACGACCCCGACTCGTTTCTTCGTCGATCGTCCGCTTATGCTTTCCCCGTCATCTCCGTAAAGGGAAATGCACCATGGGTGAAAAACCTGTCCGGGTCACCCTGCCGCGACCCGTGCTTTCCTGAATTATCAATCCGATTATTAATCCGATTATCAACTCGCCAATTTTTAACCCATTTAACCCATCTGAGAGATTGCGGAGGTGATGGGGCCAAAGATCGCCATTGCGATGAGGGCGACGATGCCTCCCACGAAGACGATCATAAAGGGTTCCATCAGGGAGGTGATCGCCTTGACCTGCTCGTCCAGCTCCTGATCGTACCAGGTCGCCACCTTTTCCAGCATGTCGTCCAGGTGGCCGGTTTCTTCGCCGATACGCACCATCTGACACACAAGAACCGGGAAAATCTTCGCGCCCCGGGCCGCGTCTCCCAGGTTGGTTCCCCGTTTTGCAGCTTCCAGCAGATTGTCAAAACCTCTTTGCACTACGCTGTTTCCGGCGACCTCGCTGGCCATTTCCAGCCCCCGCAGAATCGGAACGCCAGCGGAAACCAGCGATGCCAGAGTCTGAGTGGAACGCGCCATGGTGGACTTGAACACCAGGCTCTTGATGATCGGCACCTTCAGCTTGACCACGTCCATCATGGGTTTTGTGGTTTTGCTCTTGCAGAGCCAGACGATCGCCGTTATCGTAAGAAGGGTAACCACTGCGATCATCCTCCAGTTTTCTTCGCAGAAATCTCCCATGGCGAACATGAACTGCGTCAGCATGGGAAGCTCGATGTTCATGCCGTCAAAGACCTGCTTGAATTTGGGAAGGATGAACGCGATGAAAACAATGACGACACAAATCGCGAAACAGATGATAAAGCTGGGATAGAACATGGCCGAACGAATCTTGCTTCGGAGAGCCTGCTGTTTTTCCAACAGGTTGGCGACGCGGTCGAGAGCGTTCTCCAGAATACCACCCTCTTCCCCCGCCTGGACCAGCGCGGTCATCATGGAGTTGAAAACCGGTTGCTGCTTCATGATCTGGCTCATGGGAAGACCCTGATCGATGCCGTTCTTCACGGCGTTGACCGCATCCCGGAAAATCAGGTTCTTTTCCTGTTCCGTCACGATGTCCAACGCCATCGTCAGGCTCAGCCCCGCCTGAATCATGGTCGCCAGCTGACGGAAGAACACCATTTTCGTCTTGGCCGGCACCGTTCCGATGCGCTGCATCTTGTCGAAAATGGTCATCGTGCGCTTGTTGGCGATCATGGCCGCGCCCGTTCGAGTGGCCTGATTCACCGACAGCGGCAGCATTCCCTTTTGCCTCAAAGACTCCAGAGCTATTCCCTGGTTGTCCGCCTCCAGCAACCCTTCGACAATTTTGCCGTCCGCGGCCCGTGCCTTATATCGAAAATTCATAGTACTCTCCCTTCAATGTACTATTTAAATTTAACGCATCCCCTGCTGCTCCAGAAGAATGCGCTGCAGATCTTTCGGATCGTACGCATAGGTCAGCGCGGCATCCAGCGACAAAATTTTGCTTTTCACAAACACCGCCAGGCTCTGCTCCATGGTGTGCATTCCCACGTTCACGCCCGTCTGAATCAACGTCTTGATCTGGTTGGTTTTGCCCTCCCGAATGCAGTTTCGCACCGCCGGATTGGCGATCAAAAGCTCCGTCACGCAGATACGTCCCCCGCCGCCGCCTTCCTTTCCCTTGGGTATCAGCTGCTGAGAACAAATCCCCACCAGAACGGACGAGAGCTGTATGCGAATCTGCGTCTGATGATGAGGCGGAAAAACGTCGATGATACGGTCGATGGACTGAGCCGCGTCCTGAGTGTGCAGGGTTCCGAAAACCAAATGCCCCGTTTCCGATGCCGTAATGGCCGCGCTGATCGTGTCCAAATCCCGCAGCTCTCCGATCAGCAGAACGTCCGGATCCTGCCTCAAAGCCCGCCTCAGGCCCTCCGAAAAGCTCTCCGTGTCCGTGCCGATTTCCCGCTGATGCACCAGACATTTGTCCGATCTGTAAACGTACTCAATGGGATCTTCTATGGTAATGATATGGTCATAACGGGTCTTGTTGATTTCGTTCAAAATGGCCGCCAGGGTGGTGCTTTTCCCGTGGCCGGTGGGTCCGGTGACCAGAAAAAGTCCCCGTCTCCGCTTGCTGATGTCCT
Organism: Synergistaceae bacterium; assembly: GCA_031272035.1. Taxonomy (NCBI): domain Bacteria; kingdom Thermotogati; phylum Synergistota; class Synergistia; order Synergistales; family Synergistaceae; species Synergistaceae bacterium. Next base: position 25,233 of record JAISUO010000061.1, on the reverse strand, counting down.
TCAAAACGGGAGGGAGGCTCAGGTCGTCGATGGAACGAATCTGCAGAGGAATAAGACGGAAGGCCGCCGCCATGTTCCGGGACTCGTAATAACAGTTTCCTCTGAACCGGGCTTCCAGATTGTCCGTTTTATACGTGAAACTGAAGTCCAGCTCATGGGACTCCTTGTACTTTTCCATCTGTTCGCTGGTCAGTATCGTTTTCAGAGCCTGTTCCACGTCGAAACCCGTCAGGGGGCCGCACTCGTCTATATACTGCAGCCCGCCGTCGACTCGCATCGCCGGAGGCACTCCCACGCCGATATGCAGGTCGCTGGCGTTTCTTTTTATTACATCGCCCAGTAAGACTTTCAAATCTGCCGGCAAAACAGACCCCTCCCCTGAAAAATTTAAAGGGTGGACGCAAAGACTTCTTCTATACTGGTCAGGCCCACCATAGCGGCATTGATTCCCGACTGCCGAAGCGTCTTCATCCCACGTTTTATAGCTTCCGTTCGAAGCTGAATATTACTGACGCCCTCCAGAATCATCTTCCTGAGATCGTCGTCCACCATCATAATCTCGTAAATGCCCTTCCGTCCCTTGTAACCCTGCCGGCATTCGTTGCAGCCCCGGGCCTTCCAGGCGTGAGAACCGTGGGGGACGCGAAGCGCGTCGCACAGGTTGGGATCCATCTCGTATTCTTCCTTACAGAAGGGGCACAGTTTTTTCACCAGCCGCTGGGCAATCACTCCGGAAAGAGACGCGGACACGAGGAAGGGCGCAACTCCCATATCCACCATACGGGTGGCCGCACTGGGGGCGTCGTTGGTGTGCAGCGTGGAAAGGACGAAGTGTCCCGTCAGAGCCGCCCGGATGGCGATGGAGGCCGTCTTCTGGTCGCGAATTTCTCCCACCATGACCTTGTCGGGATCCTGCCGCAAAATGGAGCGCAGGGCGGACTCAAACGAAAGGCCCGCCTTTTCGTTGACGTGAACCTGATTGATTCCCGCCACCGTGTATTCGACGGGATCCTCGACCGTGACGATATTGACGTCCGGCTGATTGATTTTTTCCAGCATGGAATAAAGCGTCGTGGATTTTCCGCTTCCCGTGGGTCCCGTAACCAGCAGAATTCCCCAGGGCGTCCCGCAGAAGACGTCGATCTTTTCCAGATCGTCGTTCTCCAGTCCCAGCTTCTCCAGACCCACCGAGGCGTTCTCCTGGTCCAGGATACGCAGCACGATTTTTTCACCGTGCAGGGTGGGCAGAGAGCTGACGCGGAGGTCCACCCGCCTGCCGCTGACCTTGATCAGAATACGCCCGTCCTGAGGTTTCCGCCTTTCGGCGATGTCCATCCCCGCCATAATCTTCATACGGGCCGACACGGCCGCGTGCAGGCCCACGGGGTAGTCGAAGGAGGTGTACAGAGCGCCGTCCACGCGATAGCGAATGCGGGCGCTCTTTTCGTAGGGCTCCACGTGAATGTCCGACGCCCCTTCGCGAACGGCCTGATCCAGAACGTTGCTGACGAGCTGAATGACCGGCGCGTCGTCCGCCTTGGCCTCGATGATGCCGCTCTCCTCCATGGGAAGCTCCGTATCGCCGTAAATTTCCACGATGGCGTTTTCCAGGTTCCCCTGAAGGTTGTAGAGCCGGTCCAGATTGGCCTGAATTTCGGAGGCCGTGGTGATGCCGATCTTGAGGTCCCGCCCCGTAAGCATACGCACTTCGTCCTGGGCAAGGAGGTCCAGAGGGTTGGCCATGGCCACCAGCAGCAGATCCCCTTCCACTATGGAAAGAGGAATGAGCTGCAGACGCTCCGAAACATGACGCGGCACCGATTTGATGGCCTCCGGCATGGGCCGGTAGCGGGTCAGAGTAAACATGGGCAGCTTCAGCTGAGTGGAAAGCGACTCCGCCAGCCGGATTTCCGTGATGATCCCCTCGGAAACGAGAATTTCTCCCAGACGTTTACCCGTCAGTTTCTGCTTTTTCAGGGCCTCCATAAGCTGAGGCTCCGTAATAACTCCCGCCTGCACCAGAATATCGCCCAGTTTGGGCTGAGATTTCATCATGCTGAGGAAGGGCTTCGACGGCGCGTCCGAAACCGCCACATCTCTCGTGGCGCCGCCCGCAGGCACCGGAGCCGCCGGAGCCGCCGCGGGCACGATCCCTCTTTCCGTGCTGACCACTCCGGTCTGCACCGGAGGCGGAACGATGGAAGGCGCTGTCGCCACCGCCGTATGCCCCATGCCGAAGGTCTGAGGCGCTACCGCCGCCGCCGGAGAGGCTCCCATGGGAGCGGCTCCTCCGTGGGGCATGGTGAAGGGAACCGTCTGAGGAGGAGGAGGCGTCATGGCAGCGGGCTGAGGCTGAATTTGGGGCTGAGGCTGAAGATGGAGGGGCTCCTGCCGTATCGGGGCCTGAGGTTTTTCCACCGTCGGCTCGGACAGAGGCGCGTTATTGTTTTTCAGGCCTCCCAGTCCCAGAGAATCAAGAGAGGGCAGGGGAGAAAATCCTCCTCCACCCGCGGCCGGAGCCGTCTGATTTCCCATGTAGGGAAGAAAATCTTCCGGTGTAAAAACCGCCTCGGGTTCGGGAGCGGAGTGAACCGGAGCCGCCGCTGCGGCAACCGGCGGAACGGGCGGCGCGGGAGGAGTCACAGCCGTTTTTGGCGCCGCCGGAGGCGTTGAAGCCGCCGCCATCCCAGGCGCCGGGGTTCCGGAGGGCTGGACAGGAGCATGAGCTGCCGGAGCGGCAGGCGGCGCCACCGGTGAAGAATGCGCCTCCGCCGGCTTGTTATCCGCCGGAACGGTTCCGGGACCGCCGCCGCCAATGGCCGCCAGAGCGGCGTAAATATTCTGCTCCGTAGCCAGAGCCAGCTTGATATTAAGGGTTGTGGACATCCGCAGCTCGTCCTGCGCCGGAAGGTTCAGGGGGTCAGAAATCGCCACCACCAGAGTGGTTCCGTCGTTCTGCAACTCCAGAGGGAATATCCCCAGGCGCTCCATCAACCCTCTGGGAAGTGAATTGATCGCCGATATGTTCGTGAGATAGTTTTTCACATCCACGACAGGCATCATAAATTGAAGAGCCAGCGCTTCTATCACCTGCTGCTGAGTCAGGATTCCCTTTTCTACAAAGATTTCTCCCAGCCGGTTATTGGAACTTACCTGGGCTTTCAGGGCTTCATTCAACTGAGCCTTCGTAATACTGCCTGCCTCCAGAAGAATTTCGCCTATTCTTTTTTTCGCCGCACTCATCCCATAAGCCTCCCACCAGGCTTTTACCTGCAATCATCTGCCTCAGACGCTCATACTCATTCACCTTGTCACTTGTCAGTGCGCTCGACAGTGATGATACTACTTTTATAATTATGATCCTCAAAAAATTTTATATAATATAACGGAAGCAAGGCAACAACGCAAGAGATCGCTTATCCCAATTTGCATTATAACAGCCCTTGCGCTAAAACTACACAAATTTGAGAAAAATTTTATCATTTTCACAGTGCATATCTTTTTTTTTATTTTTAATAATTTTATCATTCAATGCTAAAAACAGGCGGATTCTCTCTTCTGAACTCCGCTTCCAAACCCCGGGGCTCGTTTCGTCACGGGCGAAGAAGCCCGGGAAACCAGTACCGCTTGTTTGCCGCTGCCTTTTTCGCGTCCCACTCCGCCAGAATTTTTACGGCCTCGTTGGCGGCCAGTACGCTTCGATCTATCCCTTCATATTTAAACTTGTTCTGCAGCCGGTGGGCGACCACGGCAAAGACCGCTCCCGCCCTGAAGCCGTAAAGACCCGCAAGAGTAAAAATTGTGGCGGCCTCCATCTCGAAGTCCAGGACCCCCGCGCGATTCAGATCCTCTACTTTGTTCTCGAAGGAGGACTGGACGTAACCCCCGAAGCCCGGCCGGGCCTGTCCGCAATAAAAAGAGGCCGTGGTGCAGCTCACTCCCACATGATAAGGCAGGTTCAACCGTTCGCAGGCCTCCACCAGAGCCGTCGTCACCTCGTAATGAGCCAGCGCGGGATAGGAAACGTCCACGTACTGAGGGCTGGTTCCATCCTGACGCATGGCGCCGGAGCACAGGATGAGGTCGCCGCACTCCACGGCCTCGCTGATGGCGCCGCAGGACCCCACGCGAAGGAAGGTATCCGCTCCGAGAGCCGCCAGTTCCTCCAGCGCGATGGACGCGGAACCTCCCCCCATCCCCGTGGAGCAGCAGGTAATCGGCACTCCCTCCAGTTTTCCCGTCCAGGTGCAGTGTTCTCTGTTGCTGGCGACAAAACGGGATTCCGTCCACTGTTCAGCGATGAGGCTCACTCGACCGGGATCTCCCGGAAGCAGCACGTACCGGCTGACGTCGCCGTCCCCGCAGCGAATATGATACTGGAGATTTCCCTCCATGACCGGACGCTCCGCGTCTTTGGACTCCCAGTGCTCCTTCGGCCTCGTATCGCTCAAGTGTCCTCTCTCCTTCCTTCGCTCGCTCCGGCGCTTACGCCCGCTCCCGGATAAGCCCTTCCTGCAGAACCGCCAGTCCCTTCCCGGGGGCGATTGCACAGCCGCAGCCGATGCAGGCCCGCTCGACGGCCGCTACCGTGCCCACCAGCGTGTGTTTGTCGATGTTTCCCATATGCCCCAGACGAAGCCCCTTGCCCGCAAAAATTCCCAGGCATCCGGCGGACTGCACGCCTTCCTCCGCCAGACGCGCCCGGAAGGCCCCGTCCTCCAGTCCCGCTCCCTCGGGATAAAGAAAGATCGTCAAGGTCGAAGCTCTGCAGGACTTTTTCGCCGCGGGTCTGAAACCCAGCGCCTCCATGGCCGAAACAAAGATCGCCGCCTGTCGGGTGTGGCGGGCGTAACGCTCCTCCAGCCCCTCTTCCCGAAGGATACGAACGGCTTCCTGCAGGGCCCAAATCATGTTGACCGGAGGCGTCCCCCAATATTTGGACGGGTCGTGCATAATGGGAATCCATTTTTCGAAATCCACATAAGATTCGGGAATTGTACCCAGGGCCTTCCGTTTGGCCACAGCCCGGGCGCCGGCCCACAGCAGAGCAAGCCCCGGAGCGACCCCGAAGGCCTTCTGGCTGCAGGTCAGCAGAAGATCGATGCCCCAGTCCATCCAGGACTCCGCTCCTCCCGTGGCGGCCACTCCGTCCACGATCAGCAAAGTCTCCGGATGTTTGGACTTTATCATGTCGCAGACGGCCTTCAGGTCGATCATGGCTCCGGTGGAGGTGTCCACGTGAGTGACGGTGACCGCCGTGTATTTCTTTTTGGAGAGGGCGGCGTCGATCTCCTCCGGCGTGGAGACAGAACCCCACTCCGCCTTCAGGACGTCGGTTTTCAGCTCCCTCCGGGAACACATGTCCACGAAACGATCCCCGAAATATCCGTGAGTGCAGACCAGCACGTCGTCTCCCCGCTTCGTCACGTTCGCGATCGCCATTTCCATGGCCAGAGTTCCACTGCCCGCCACCACGAACATTTCCCCGTCGCACCGCCACATCGACTTCAAATCCGCCACTACGCCTCTGAAGTCGGCCACAAAATCGGCGTCGCCGAATGCCACGGTTTCACGCGCCATTTGATTCTGAATGGAACGAACAACGGGGGTGGGGCCTGGTATCATCAGAAGCCTGGGTGTTTGAATCATGAAAAATCCTCCTCTTTTAAGTTCGATATTCCGGCAGAGCCAGAGTATTTTGTTTATTTTTTGAGTATAACACTCTTTTCTCCCCAATTATTTCTGCCAGTTACATCTGTCTATGCTGAATGTTCGAAGAGTTCTGCCCTATAATGAGCAGGATTTCCAAAAAACAAACTTAACCTGAACAGAAATGGAGCGGAGATAAAGTGCAAAAGGAAATAGAAAAAATGGAAGAAGGAACGAAAAACGGTCTGAAGGCGAAAATGCGGCGGGGAGAAAAAATTCTGGGAACCTTTTTTGAACTGGGAGGGGCCGCGACGGTGGAGTGTCTTGGACTTGCCGGGTTTCACTTCTTCATTATCGACACGGAACACGGTCCCTTCGACGTGGAAAGCGCCCTCGATTTCGTCCGCGCCGCCGAGCTGCGAAAGATTGCCCCTCTGGTTCGGGTGAAGGACGCCACGCGTTCTTCCATTTTAAAAATGCTGGACATTGGAGCGCAGGGGCTCATCATTCCCTGCATCCGCACCGTGGATGAAGTGCAGCGGCTGGTGGAGTACGGCAAATACTACCCTCTGGGCCGGAGGGGCTTCGCCACCACCCGCGTCGCCAGCTTCGGATTCGAGCCGGGACTGAAAAATATCGAGGACTGGTTTGACCGGACCAACGCGGAAACTCTGATCATCCCTCAGTGCGAAACCGCCGAATGTCTGGAGAATATCGAAGAAATCGCCGCGATAGAGGGTGTGGACGGCATCTTCGTCGGGCCTTACGATCTTTCCGTCGCGCTGGGAAAACCCACGCAGTTCGACAACCCCGCCTATATCGCCGCCCTGAGCCGCATCCTGAAGGCCTGCAAAGATGCCGGAAAATTTTCTTTTATCTATTCGGGAGATGAGGCCGAAACGAAGCGACATTTTGCGGACGGGTTCGACGCCGTCGCCTTCGGTATGGACGCGATGTTTCTCGTGAACGCCTGCCGGGCTCTGATCGGTCGCATAAAACCCTGACCCTTCACGGGTTTTGTCCAAAATCTCGCCGGTAATTATTGGCACGGTAGTTATTGGTATGAAAATTATTGATGAAAATTATTGATGATTGACGCTCTTCATTTGCGTGTTAGGATAGTTTAGAGTTATCTGGTTATCTATATTTAAAAGGAGACGGATCGAATGGATATCAAAGCGCCGAGAGGAGTGCGGGACATTCTTCCCGACGAGTCGTGGAAGTGGGCTTACGTGGTGAACGTAACGGCCAGGACGATGGCCGATTTTGGATACGCTGAAATCCATCTTCCCATTTTCGAGCAGACGGAGCTGTTTTCCCGAGGCGTCGGCGAAACGACGGACATCGTGGAAAAAGAGATGTACACCTTCCTCGACCGGGGCGACCGGAGCATCACCCTGCGCCCTGAAGCCACGGCGGGCATGGTGCGGGCGGCTGTGGAACATAATCTCTGCGGACAGGGGAACTCCGCGAAACTTTGGTGTCAGGGTCCCATGTTCCGCTACGAACGCCCCCAGAAGGGCCGTTACCGTCAGTTCTATCAAATAGATGCGGAGTGCCTGGGGCTGCCCGGTCCCGTGGCCGACGTGGAAATCATCGCTCTTTCAGCGGAAATTTTTCGACGGCTGGGGCTCAGAAACCTGGAAGTCGTCCTGAACTCCGTCGGATGCCCCAACTGCCGCCCGCGCTACCGCCAGGCGCTGGTGGACTATTTCACGTCGAAAAAAGAGGGGCTTTGCGAAACCTGCCTCGGACGTCTGGACCGCAACCCCCTTCGTGTCCTCGACTGCAAAATTCCGGACTGCGGAGCCATCGCCGACGGAGCTCCCGCCGTCTATGACTATCTTTGCGAAGAATGCGCCTCCCATTTCGAGGAGGTCAAAGCCGGCCTGACGCGCCTGAGCTTCACCTACAAACTCGATAAACGTCTGGTGCGGGGGCTGGACTACTACACCAAAACCGCCTACGAAATTCTGTCGGGAGATCTGGGCTCCCAGAACGCCGTGTGCGGCGGCGGTCGTTACGACAACCTGGCGGAGTCCGTCGGAGGACCTCACCTGAACGGCGTGGGCTTCGCGGCGGGGATTGACCGTATCGTCATGGTAATGGAGCAGCAGAGCGCGACCTTCGGGGAAAAACCCCGGACGGAAGTTCAGGTCATCGCCCAGGACGAATCGGCTCTGGGGGCAGTCCAGATTCTGACCCACAGGCTGCGGATGGAGGGAATCGCCGCCGACCAGGACGGAGGAGACGCCACCCGATGGAACCGCAGCTTCAAAGCCCAGATGAAAAGCGCGGGGAGCTCCGGCGTTCAGTGGGTCTGTATCATCGGTCCGGAGGAACTCGCCGGCGAAACGGTGGTTCTGAAGAACATGGGTACCGGTGAGCAGGTCGTCATTCCCTGGACGGAGGTCCCGGCGCGCCTGCGCTGAAATACGCGTTCCGAACAATAAATTATGAAAGAAGAAGAAAGAAGAAGAGAGCGCGGGAGGGGACTCGCTAACTCTCTTCTTCTTATTCGGGGGGGTATTGAAACACCTTAACAAAAGGAACTCTCAAACAAAACGGTGAATTGTCATTTGTCCTTTGTTTGTTTCTAAAAACATTCTACAATACATTTCAACTATGTCAAGGGGTTTAGAAAGAAAAACTGTTTGTTTTAACAAACATATAAACTTAAAAAACAACCATTAGAGGATACTCTGTCTTTCCTTTCACCTCTGAGAGATACGGCGCGTCTTTTTCAGTGCACGACCATACAGTCCGCCCTGCGGGATCGTCAGATCAGGCAAGCCCCTGCATCACGATGTTGACGGCCTTGACCGTTTCTTCGTAGGCGCCGGAAAAAGTCGCGAGAGACTCCTCCACGCCGGAGTTTGCCTTCAGACAGGCTTCCAGGGCCTGACTCAGCTCGAAAATCGCCGTCAGAGAGAGGTTGCCCGCCACTCCCTTGATGGCATGAGCCGACTTTGCCGCAGCCTCGTAGTCGGCCGCCGCAATTTCCTTTTTCATCTGCTCGAAATGAGTGTCTCCCAGAAAAGTCGTCAGCAGCATTTTAAAAAGTTTCGTGTTGTTTCGTATCCGTCCCAGCGCTTTTTCCTTATCTATATATCGTTTCAGTTCTTCGTCGTTCATTTTGGACCTCCCGACAATAATTTACGATTCTTCGATATTTTCGTGTCCCGAAGGGCAGATGTCAAGTCCAACCCAAAGCCTCGCCAGCCTGAAGCCTCACCTCCGTCGCGCCTGCCGGGTCACAGGACCCAGCCGGGCACCAGCGACCAGGCCTGTTTCAGCTCTATGGCGTGGCGCTTCGCCTCGGGATCGAGCGCCTCAAGCAGCTTATGAAAAGCTTTCGAATGATTCATTTCTTTCAGATGACACAGCTCGTGCAGCAGGACGTGACGCACAAGGCTCGGGGGCAGAAAGAGCAGCCGGCTGTTCAGGCTGATGTTGCCCCTGGAAGAACAGCTTCCCCACTGGCTTTTTTGTTCCCGCACGGTGACGCCGGCGACTTTGAAAGAATGGGATTTTGCCGCGTCGCGCAGGAGCGGAGGCAGGTGAAACCGGCCCTTCAGAAGCAGCCAGCGCTTCAGGGCGGACAGCGCCTCGCTTTCTCTGAAATCCGACGTCAGAGTGATCGTCCTTTCTTTCGCCACGAGACGATCTACTGTCAGGGGAGCCACCGTCACCCGCCATGTCTCATTCAGGGCGGACAGGCGGATCGTTTCGGGCAGCCCGCTGGTGGCCTCCCGCTGCTGAATCCGCGCCTTCACCCTTTCCAGAGTTTTCTCAATCCAGGCCCGTCTGGACTCCAGAATCGACGGCAGGTCCCGCTCCACGCAAAATCCTTTGGGGATCACCACCGTCAGCCCCTCCGCGGAAACCACCAGCCGGACATAGCGCGCGCGGGAACTCCGTTTGAGGGTGTAAGGACAAAAGAACTCCGGGACGATCAAAGTTATTTCTCCCTTCGCTCCAGGGCCACCTTCGCCGCGCCCAACACAGGGGCGTCCGTTCCCAGAAGAGAGAGCCGCACAACCGCCACCCGCCGGAAAGCCTCCCCCAAATACCGCGAAAGACGCGCTTTCAGCAGGTCTATAAATCCCTCTCCCCTGGAGAGCCCTCCTGCCACGATAAAGAGTTCCGGGTCGAAAATATGAATCAGAGACGCCACACCTCTGGCGACGGTGGAAAGAGCGAAATCCCACAGAGGAGCCACAGAAGGCTCCGTCCTGCGCAGCCAGAGCGCCCTGAGATCGGGGGGAGAGCCCAGTCCCGCCTCCAGGGCTTTTCGTTCGAGCGCATCCGCGCCGCAAAGGGCCTCGAAGTGTCCCAGCCCCCCGCAGCCCGGGCCGCAGAGTTCATCCTGCCCCAGAACGATGTGTCCCGGTTCTCCCGCCATTCCGTGGGCCCCCGTCAGAAGCCGTCCCCCCGACACAATCCCGCCGCCTATTCCCGTTCCCAAAGTGAGAACGATAAAATCCTCCATGCCCCGGGCCAGCCCCGCAAACCCCTCTCCTATCGCGAAGGCGTTGGCGTCGTTTTCCACGGCCACGAATCCGCCTGTGCGCTCTTCCAGCATACGACGAATCGGCAGTCCGTTCCACCCCGCGAAGTTCGGCATCATCAGCACCCTCTCCCGGGAGGCGTCAAGACTGCCCGGAATGCAGACTCCCGTGGGAACATCTCCGCCGCCGCCCACCCGGCGCACCATGTCGGCCACCTGAGCGAGCACGGACTCCGGCGTCCGGGAAGATTCCGTTTTTTCCTCGATTCGGTTCCGGATAACATTCCCCTCCAGGAGGCCGACCATCACCTTATGACCTCCAAGGTCCACGCCTGTCGCTCTCATAGTCCCCATCCCTCGCCTTTTTTCCAGGAAAGAGCCAACGGCTCTAAGCAGGGTTTTTTCTGCCCCACGCGAATATTCCAAGCCCGATCAAAATTACAGCCCCGCCGACAATTGTCGCCCTGTCGGGAACTTCTCCGATTGACGCGTATCCCAGCAGCGCGGTCAGAATCGGAGTTATGTACATATAGTTGCTGACATTGGCCGCTTTTGTCGTAAGCGAGAACGCCTTTGCCCAGGTCAAATAAGCAACCGCGCTTGACAGCACTCCCAACGCCAGTACGGTAATCCACAGCACAGGCGGCGCTGTCGCTATAGTTTCCAGGCTTTGAGGAATAAACACCAGCAGCATGAGAGTCCCCGCAAAAATGCTGAACGCCGTAACCTGAATCGCGCTGTAAGTCTTTGTTAACCGTCTGTTCAGCACGTTGTACAAACTCAAACAAATCGCGGCGCAAAAAAGCCACGCCAAACCGATATTGACGGAGAATCCGCCGCTTATGACAGTCAGAAGCACCACTCCGACAAATGATACTGCGATTCCAATCCATTGCAGGGCTCGCAGGTGTTCGCGGTAAATAACGCCTGACATCACAGCGGTGATTATCGGTACGGTCGCGATGACTGTGCTGCCTGTCGCCGCGCCGACCGACTCGTTTCCCTTGTTAAACGCGGACACATAAACAAAGAATCCGGATGCTCCGGCAAGCAAAAACCACCAGACGTCTTTGGGCGAAAACATCCTGATTCGCAGCAGGCAGACGACAATCAGCAGTGTAATCGAGGCGACGGCGTACCGCAATAAGCCGAGCGGAAGCGCCGTTGTATAACGCATCGCGATTCGCGTCAGCACGTACGCAAGGGACCAAAACACGATCGTTATCGAAGCATAGAAATGGTAACTGCCAAATACTCCGGACCTGTTTTTCAATATAACCTTCAACATAATAATACCTTCAACATAATAATAAAAACTCTCCCGTTCGGAAACGAACTTTTGTACCGTGACCTATACACTACCACAATTTACCAACACTCCACCAATATACAACAATATACGGGCTCTTGCGCCCCTGGGGCAAATGTGCTATAGTTGCCTCCGTTTTAGATTCGGTTTTGCGCAAAGCAGAGGACAGCCCCTCTCACCTGAGCGACGCCTGTAACAGCGGCCGGCGAAAGTCAGCCAAAAGCGGAGCAGTTGCCGGGTAAAAATCGAGCGTTGCGGATACATTCGAAAGAGATATGTATACGATCGAGGGGCCTCAGAAGGTCCCTTTTTTTGTGCGGAAAGACCGGGTCGCGATTTTGGGCTCAGGTCCGCAAAAAATTCAGGAGGTGAAGCGCTATAGTCCCAAGAACAGAAGAAGACGAACACAGGATCAACAACGAGATTACCTCGCCGCAGGTGCTGCTGGTCGACGAAAACGGCGTCAGAGTTGGACAGGTGGCGACGGCCGAGGCGGTAAAAATGGCGGAAAGCCGTATGCTGGATCTCGTCGAAGTGGCCCCGCTGGCAAAGCCTCCGGTGTGCCGTATCATGGATTATGGCAAATACCGGTATCAGCTTCAGAAAAAAGAGAAAGACGCGCGAAAGAAACAAAAGGTGCAAACCCTGAAGGAAATCAAGATGCGCCCGAAAATCGACGAGCATGATTATGACTTCAAGGTGCGCGCCATAAAAAATTTCCTCGAAGACGGGCACAGGGTCAAAGTTTCCGTCTTTTTCCGGGGGCGCGAAATGTCTTTCCTCTCCAAGGGAGAAGAGGTGCTCAACCGGGTTATCGCGGAGTGCGACGGCGTGGGGAAAAATGAAGGCGCTCCCAAAATGGAAGGGCGTTACATGAGGATTATGATGACTCCCTCTGCCTCGGCCAGGCCAAAGAAGGCCCCTGAGGCGGCGCTTCCCGCGGAGTCCAAAAAAACGAAACCGCAAAAGGAAAAAGAGCCCGTTCCGATCGCAGCCGAGATGTCGGAAGCGGCTCCGGCGGAACAGGTCTAGAACAGGCGACCGAGAGGAGAGAATGTTATGCCGAAGTTAAAGTTGAAATCGCACTCCGGTGCGAAGAAGAGGTTTTCGTACACCGCAAAAGGCAAACTTGCCTACCGCAAGGCGGGACGTTCCCACATTCTGGAGCACAAAAGCGCAAAACGCACGCGCAGAATGCGTAAAACGGGTTACGTGTCCCCCACCCTCATGGATCAGATGAAGAAGATGCTTCCTTACGCCTGAACGCACAGGGGAAGAATCGTTACTGAAAGGATGATGTCGAATGCGTGTTAAAGGTGGAAGCATCAGCAACAAAAAAAGAAAAAAACTTTTTTCTATTACAAAAGGATACCGGGGACAGCATAAAAACGTGTACCGCCGGGCGCGAGAGGCCTATCTGGCCGCGCTTTCCCGGGCTTACGGCGACAGGAAGCGCAAAAAACGCGACTTCCGCAGGCTGTGGATCACCCGTATCAGCGCCGCGACCCGTTCGGAGGGTCTCAGCTACAGCATTTTCATGAACGGACTGAAAAAAGCCGGCGTTCTCATGAACCGGAAAATGCTCTCGGAGCTGGCGATTCACGACATGCCCGCGTTTCGGGAGCTGGTGGGGCAGGCCAAGGCCGCGCTGCACTGATCTGATACAAGTCCAACCGAGGCGACAGGCGGTCGAACGTGACGCCTTCACGCACCCGGCGACGAAGATCCGTAAGTTTTTGCAGGTTCCTGTCGCTGTCGGCAGGAACTTTTTAGTATCCGGTGAAATTATGACTCGGGGGGCGGAGTTCGTTCACTCCTTCAGGGATCCGCTGCCCCCGATATCCCCTCAGGGGCTTTATTCAGGAGGAAAGGAAAGAAATGAAGAATAAACTGGAGGAACTGCGGCGGGAGGGCGAGACAAAAATAGGCTCCTGCGCTTCCATCGCCGAACTCGAAGTCGTGAAGGGCTCTCTTTTGGGGCGAAAAGGGGCCGTTACGGAATTGCTGAAGGAAATCCCGAAGCTCGATCCGGCGCTTCGCCCCGAGTTTGGCAGCGCCATGAACGAGCTCAAGGGACATCTCAGCCGTCTGCTGGAGGAGCGGGAGGAGACGCTGCGGATGGCCAGCTCCGCCGTACCGTCCGATTTCGACGTCACGATTCCCGGAACTCCGCCTTTCGCCGGAGCCCTGCATCCCATAACGCAAATGAGATACGACCTGGACGACGCCTTTCGCTCGCTGGGGTTCGAAATTTTTCAGGAAGACGAAATATCGAGCGAACTTTATGCCTTCGACAACCTGAATTTTCCTCCGGACCACCCGGCGCGGGAGAGCATGGACACCTACTGGCTGGCGGGACACGAAACCGGACGCGGCGGGGACAGGCTCTGTCTCCGGCCCCATCTGACGGGCGGAAGCGTGCGCTATCTGCAAACCCATAAACCGCCCTTCCGCTTCGTCTACCCCGGGCGGGTTTACCGCAACGAGACCACCGACGCGCGCCACGAACGCGCTTTCTTCCAGTATGAGGCGCTGATTGTGGACCGGGACCTGCCTTTCTCGGCGGGGAAGGTCATGGTGAAGAGCATCCTCGACAGAGTGTTCGGACGGGACGTTCCGGTGCGCATGAGGGTGGGCTTCTTCCCCTTCGTGGAGCCCGGTTACGAAATAGACATGAGCTGCCTCGTCTGCGGCGGAAAAGGCTGCAGCGTCTGCAAAAACGTCGGATGGATCGAAATCATGCCCGGCGGCACGCCTCACCCCAACGTTCTGCGGGCGGCGGGGCTGGACCCGGCGGAATACACGGGATTTTACGTCAACATCGGACTGGACCGCCTAGTGATGATGCGCTACGGCGTCGACGACGTGAGACTCTTCCACAGCGCCGACCTGAGATTCCTGAGCCAGTTCAAATAGGAGGAACGAACGATGAAAATTTCACTGGATTGGCTGAAGGACTACGTGGCTCTTCCCGAAGATTTGGACATATCGAAAATTGCCTACGACCTCACCATGTCCACCGTGGAGGTGGAGGGCGCGGAGCACCTGTCGGAGAAGTTCGAACATATGGTTCTGGGGCAGATCTCCGAGGTTCTTCCCCACCCCAACGCGGACAGGCTTAAAGTATGCCGCACGGACGTCGGCGGCGAAATCAAAGAGATCGTCTGCGGCGGAATCAACCTGAGAGACGGCATGAAGGTCGCCGTGGCAAAGCCGGGGGCCATGGTGCGCTGGCACGGGGAAGGCGAGCCGGTGGAGATCAAAAACGCGAAACTGAGGGGCGTGGAGAGCTACGGGATGATCTGCGCCTCCTCCGAAATCGGGCTCTTCGACCTGTTCCCCTTTGAGGAGGACGCCACCATCATTGACCTCTCCGATTTCGACGCGGCGCCCGGGACTCCCCTCCACAAAGCGCTGGGGCTGGACGACGTCATCCTCGAAATCGACAACAAATCCCTCACGAACCGGCCGGACCTGTGGGGACACTACGGCATGGCCCGGGAGCTTTCCGCCCTCTACGACCTTCCCATGAAGGAACTTCCGGTCTTCACCGCCTCCGTTCCGGAAAAGCTGAAGGTCGTGATCGACGACCCGGATCGCTGCACGCGATATCTGGGACTGAAAATCGAGAACGTCTCGACTAAACCGGCCTCTTTTAAAATACAAAGCCGGGTCTGGCGCGTCGGGATGCGTCCCATCAACGCGCTGGTGGACATCACGAACTACGTCATGCTGGCGGTGGGGCAGCCCACCCACGCCTTCGACTTCAACAACATCGCCGGGGGAATCACCGTCCGCCGGGCCAGAAGCGGAGAGAAGCTGTCCCTGCTGAACGGCAGGGAGCTCACCCTCACCGGAGAGGACCTGGTCATCGCCGACGACGAGGAGGCCGTGGCCCTGGCCGGAGTCATGGGAGGCAGCAAGGACTCCATTCTGGAAAAGACAACGAACGTCATCCTTGAGATCGCCAATTTTACGTCTCTGGGCGTCCGGAGAACCTCCACCCGATTCGACGTCCGGACGGAGGCCTCCATACGCTACGAAAAAGGGATGGATCCCCAGAGGGTGGACGGAGCCATCGGCCTTTCCGCGGCGCTCTTCGCCGAAGAATTTCCCGAGATGAAGCTCACCGCCATGACGGACAACTACCCGAAACCTCTCTCTCAAACCCGCGTGACGGTTTCGCTGGACTGGCTGGCCCGCCGGACGGGGAAACGGCTTCCGGAAAGCGACATAGAAAAAATGCTGAAGCGTCTGGGCTTCGAGGTCGTCATTGAGGGCGACGAGCTGCGGGTGGTCTCTCCGTCCTGGCGGTCCACCGGGGACATTTCCCTGCCGGACGACATCATGGAAGAGGTGGCCCGCCTCCACGGTTACGAAAATTACGAGCCGACTCCCATTACCACGTCCTTTCAGCGCGCGATCAACCAGAGAGAATACGATCTGGAGCGCGGCATTCGGGAGTACCTCTCCTTCCGCTGCGGTATGAGAGAGATTTTCACCTATCCCTGGATGAAGGACGAATTTATCGCGGCGGCGGCGATTTCCACGGAGGACGCCCTTCAGATCGCCACTCCTCCCGCTCCCACCGAAAAATACGTCCGCACGTCGAACCTGCCCAACCTGCTGGAGGCCGTGGCGAAGAACCTGCGATTCGCCGACGCCTTCGCCCTGTACGAAATGACGCAGATCTTTTTCGGCCGGGATTACACCTCCAAAAACGATCCCCGGGAAAAGCTGCCGCTCCAGAAGAGAAGCCTGGCCGGGGCCATAACGGACCGGGCGGACGAATACCCCCGGCTTTTCAGAAGCGCGAAGGGCATTGTCGAACACATGGCCCGAAACGTCCACATGGAGCCCCTCGCCTTCGCCGGAATCCAACCGGGGAACCGACCGGGCTGGGCGGACGAAACGGCCTGCCTCGCCATAACCAAAAACGACGTCGTCGTGGGTTGCGTGGCCCTGCTGTCGAAAAAATCGGCCCTCTCCGCCGGAATCAAACAGGCCGCTGTCGCCATCTTCGAACTGGACGTGGACGCCTTGAAGCCCCTGGACTCCCGGACGAACCGATTTTCTCATCTGCCGGAGTTCCCTCAGGTGGAATACGACATCTCCATGATCTTCGACGAAAAGGTGACCTGGCAGGAAGTCTCGGAGGCGGCCTCCAAAGGTCAAAACCTCGTGAAAAGCGTTTCCTTCGTGGACGAATATCGGGGCCGTCAAATTCCTCAGGGCAAAAAATCCATAACCCTGCGGCTGATTATCGGAGCCGACGACAAAACCCTCACCTCCGAGGAAATCGAAAAGACCGCCCGGGCCGTGGAACGACGCCTGGAACATCAAATGGGAGGAACTCTGCGGGGCGAATGAAAGCAAACAGACGAGACATCTCAAAAAGGCGACAATATGCGTTAAAATAGAAGCGAGGAAACGCTGAAAAAAGACGCTGAAAAGAGAATTGTCGATTATCTGCCGGACGGAGGCCGGAGAGTTTTTTGTGAAACCGGACGGCCTCTGTCCCCCGGAATTTAATTTTCGTGTTATGTTATGCAGGATTCAAGTTATGTAAAATTGAAGTTATGTAGAATTGAAGTCGCCTGAAACACGGGTTGGAGAGTGGGGATAATTCCGTGAGTACACTTGAAAACATCGATAATCTGATTAACGGCCTGATGGAAAAGGTTCAAATGTTTGTGGACGAGCGCGAGATGCTGCTGACGGAGATAGCGGGACTGCGATCGCAGCTGGCGGATCGGGATCGGGACGCCGTCAGAGCCGCTCAGGAAGCTCAGATCGCCCTTGAAAATGCCCGAATGGACGCGCTGCGCCTGGAGCAGGAACGCTCCGACATCGAATCGAAACTTCAGGGGCTGAACGACAGGCTGATCTCCCTGGTGAAGGACCGCCACAGAGGTTGACGGGTCGTGGCTGAGCTGCGGGAAGTACGAATACCCATCGGGAAACGCAATTATCGTATGCAGACGGCTCTGGACGAACCGACTCTGGATCGGGTGGTTTCCATCGTTTCCGACGTGAGTTCAAGCGCCGGAGACAACGTGGATCAGGATCAGCTTTTGATGCTGACCTGTCTGCAGCTCGCTTATTCACTGGAAAAGATCTCGCAGCGCCTCGAAAAGCTGACGGACCGGCTGCGGGAAACAGAACGAATGAAAAACGGAGACGAATGAAATGACCGTATCACACATCTTTGACATTGGCGCGGCCTGCCTGTTGGCGTTCTTTGTGGTTCGGGGAGGCATCCGCGGCCTGACCGGAGAAATCGTTTCTCTGCTGGGGCTGGCCGCAAGCGCGGTGTGCGGATGGACCTTCGCCAAGCCTCTCGGCGCAGTGATTTTAGGATATTTTCCCGCCTGGGACAGAACCATCACCGAGCTGATCTGCTCCGTGGCGATTTTTATCGCCGTTTCCCTCGTTTTCGCCTTTCTGGGCCGTCTTCTGCAAATGGTGGTTCAGGCGGCGCGGCTTTCGCTGCTGGATCACTTTCTGGGGACCCTCTCCGGCGCAGCCCGGGCTTTTTGCGTGGTGCTGTTCGTCTACGGCGCCTTCTCCATTTTTTCCCCCGTCCTGCCGACGGACTGGATGAAGGAGAGCGTCGCCATGAAGGGAGCTTCCGTCGTGTGGCCCACCGTGCTGAAAATCATGAACGACCGCGGCTGGCTCGACCTCAAGGGGCTGACCCTTCCCCCGCAGGTGACGGCGACGTCGGTTCTTTCCTCCGACGTTCTTTCGAAAGACATCTCTCCGAAATCCCCGGATTCGGGCGTCACCGGTCCCGCGGCAGGCCCCCGGCAGTGAAAATTCCGCGAAACGCCGAAGGACAGGTATGCGCATTTCCGATTCCGTACTGACGCTTCTCGAATTTTATAAATCCCTTTTTCCCTTTGAGGAAAACCTGCGAGGCGAACCCGGCGAGAAGGCTCTGAACTCTTTGACGCTGTGCGGTTCCATGGAAGAGCTGGAAAAACGTCACAATCTGCTGAGGGCTTGGGTGGACTGCTCCGACCGCTATGGAGACCGGCAGATTCCCTGGGACGCCGGCGTGGTCTGCGTCTCGCCCTTTTTCCCCTCCGCCCGGAAAAGCGGCATTCTTTCAGGGGAGGATTTGCTGAAAATTCGCGGCCTGCTGCGCCTGGCCATGAACGTCCGCGAGGCGCTTTCCGCGCTGAAGGCCGAATACCCCGTCTTTGAGTTTCCGGAGCGGCGCATTCGGGATTTCGCCCCGGAGCTGGAAATTCTGTCCATCGTCGAGGACACCGGACGGCTGGCCGACAGCGCCTCCCCTCAGCTTCAGGAAATTCGCGGAGAACTGGAAGCCCTGAAACGCGCCGGACGCAAAACGGCATCCCGCCTCCTGGACGACCCCAATATTCTGAATATGCTGCAGGAGCGTTCCCTGGCCTGGCGGGACGGTCGTTTTCTGCTTCTGGTCCGTCAGGAGTACGTCAACCGCTTCCCGGGGCTTCTGGTGGACCGCTCTTCCTCGGGAAACTCCGTGTACATGGAGCCCCGAATGCTCTCCTCCATCAACAATCGAACCATTCTGAAGACAAAGGACGAGTTCGAGGAGGAGACCCGTATTCTCATGGAGATCACCCGTAAAATCATCGCGAGAGAACGGGCCATAACGGAGGCCGAAGCCGTCCTGGGAGAGATGGACCTGCTCTGCGCCATGAGGGAAGTCATGAAAAAACGGCGATGGACCCTGCCGGAGCTGTCCCGCAAAACCCAATTCAGCCTGGTGGGAGCCCGGCATCCTCTTTTGAAGGAGTCGGCGGTTCCTGTGGACATCCGCTGCGGCGCGGCCTTCACCTCTCTGGTGGTGACCGGCCCCAACACCGGCGGCAAAACGGTGGTCCTGAAAACGGCGGGGCTCTGCGTCGCCATGGCCTGGGCCGGTCTGCCCCTGCCCGTCCGGGACGGATCCCTCGTGGGCAACTTCGACGAGCTCCACGCGGACATTGGAGACGAACAGAGCATCGAGCAGAACCTGTCCACCTTCAGCGCCCATCTGAAAAATATCGTCGCGATTCTGAAAACGGCCGGGCACAAATCCCTGGTGCTTCTGGACGAACTGGGAGCCGGGACCGACCCCCACGAGGGAGCGGCTCTGGGCATCGCCATTCTGGAGACCCTGAGGGAGAAACACGTTTTGACCCTGGCCACCACCCATCACAACCCCATCAAACAGTACGCCCTGACCACGGAATCCGTGGAGACCGCCAGCATGGAGTTCGACATCGACAGGCTGGCCCCCACCTATCGGCTTCTGATGGGAGTCCCCGGCCAGAGCAACGCGCTTTTGATCGCCCGCCGGTGGGGAATGCCGGAGGACGTGCTGGAGCGGGCCCGGTCCACCCTGAAGGGCCGAGAAATTTCCGCCGAAGAACTGATGGGGCAGCTGAACGAGCGTCGAAGGCTGCTGGACCGGGAAGAGCGCCGCCTGGACGCCGAACGCTCCGAGATGGAGCGGCTGAAAAAACTTTACGAGGACCGCGTGGCGGAAATCGACCGGCAGCGGGATAAAATTATGGAGGTGGCGGATAAGCGGGCTTCCGACCTCGTGGCAAAAGCGGAGGCGACGTCCCGGGATTTGATAAAAGGGCTGGAGGAAGCGGCAAAATCGGCGGCTCACAAGGAATTTAACATCAAACGACAGGGTCTCCAGAAGATCCGCAGGGGGGTCGAATCCCGACACGCCAGACGCGTCGAGCGGGAACTGGAAAAAAGGCCGGAGACCTTCGTTCCCAAAGAGGGCGATACGGTTCAGGTGGCCGGCAGCGGACTGGTGGGCGTCATCCAGTCCATCAGAAACGGAAAGGCCTCTCTGGTGGCCGGCCCCATGCGGCTGGAAGCCCCTCTGGACCAGCTGCTCCAGACGCAGAAAACGGCCAGGGTGGCCATGCCTCCCGTTGACACTTCTTCTATAATGAGACAGGAAAGCGTCCCTTCCTCTCTGATGATCCGCGGCATGAACGTGGACGAGGCCATCCCTTTGGCCGGCGGCTATCTCGACCGGGCCTACAGGGCGGGGTACTCCAGCGTGATGATCATTCATGGGCGGGGAGAGGGAATTTTGCGCCGGGAGGTTCATGCTCTCTGTTCGAGGCTGAAATACGTGTCCGATTACCATCTGGGCGGAGTTGACGAGGGCGGTTATGGCGTCACCATCGTCTCTTTTCGAAAATGAAGGGGGGGCAAAACGGCCGTTTCGGTCGAACTTCCGGGCGAGGTCATCCTTATCGTAAATTTGTGAAGAAATGAGGAATTGAAGTTATGTTTACACATCTCAATCCCTATCTCGTGGTTGGAATTCTTTTCTTTTCAAGTTTGATCGCCGGGCGCATCTCGGAAAAAACGAAGATTCCGGCGCTGCTTCTTTTCCTGGCGGTGGCCATGCTGGCGGGGGCCGACGGTCCTGGGGGCCTGGTGTTCAACGACGCGCAGAGCGCCAACACCGTCGGAGCTCTGGCTCTGGCTTTCATTCTTTTTTCGGGAGGCTTCGACACCCGATGGCAGGAAATTCGACCCGTGGTTCCCCTGGGTCTGGTTCTTTCCACCGTCGGCGTTCTTCTGACCGCCCTCATCATGGCCTGTTTCCTGTGGCAGTTCCTGGGTTTTTCCTTCGCGGACGGTTTGCTGGTTGGCTCCATCGTTTCCTCCACCGACGCCGCCGCGGTGTTTACCATCCTTCGCACTCAAAAATGCGGGTTGAAAGGGACGCTCAAGCCGCTGCTGGAGTTCGAGTCCGGCAGCAACGACCCCATGGCGATCTTCCTGACCGCCGCAACCCTCCAGTGGATCATCGAACCCAACGTCCCCATTCTGCTTATGCTGAAAAATTTCATGCTCCAGATGTTCCTGGGGGCGCTGGTGGGCTTCGCCCTGGGACACGCCATCTGCCACCTCGTCCAGAGGATGCGCATGGAAAACGAAGCACTCTATCCCGTCCTCGGCATCAGCATCGTGCTGGTCACCTTCGGACTGGCCGACGCCATCGGAGGAAACGGGTATCTGGCCGTCTACATCTGCGGAATGATCATGGCCAACGGAGATTATCTCTACAAGAGGACCCTCTCCAAGTTCCACGAGGGATTCGCCTGGCTCATGCAGATCAGCATGTTCCTCGTGCTGGGGCTTCTGGTGAGGCCTGAGCACCTTCTGACCAAAGACGTCCTCCTGCGGGGGTTTCTCATCGCCTTCGGCCTCATGTTCATCGCTCGCCCCGCGGCCGTTCTCGTCTCGCTGATCAAAAGCGGGTTCAACCTTCGGGAAAAGCTCTTCGTGGGATGGACGGGGCTGAGGGGAGCGGTCCCCATCATTCTCGCCACCTATCCCCTTCTGGCCAACTATCCCCACGCGAGCCGCATTTTCAACCTGGTCTTTTTCGTGGTTCTGACCTCCGTGCTCATTCAGGGAAAGACCCTGACCACCGTGGCGCAGCTGTTGGGCGTGGACGCTCCCCTCCGGCTGCCTCCCCGCTACCCTCTGGAGTTCACCAAAACCCCGGAAAGCGGCCTGGACGAAACCCGTGAAGTGGACCTGCTGCCGGAATCCCGCGCCGTGGGACACAGGGTCCATGAACTGAACGTTCCTGAAGGAGTGACGATTCTGCTGATTCATCGGGGAGAATCCTTTCTCATCCCCAAGGGACACACCCTGCTGGAAGCGGGAGATACCCTGCTGATCTTCGGAGACAAGGAAAAACTGCAGGACGTCTGCCGTTCTCTGAGCGGGAGATTCACCCCCGAAGCCGCGCAGGAAGAGACGAAAACTCCATTGAAACTCGACCCCGATGAACCCCGGTACGAGTAGAACCGTACAGACAGGCATTTGCAGAAGAGCAAAAAGATACTACAATATATGAAACCATGTCTGAAGACGGGATTTTTTAGAGCAAAATAATGAGACGTGATTTGAAATGAAAAATTTTCTGGATTGGATTTTAAACCAGATCAAAAGCCTTTTTCGCGTGGAGGGCTTCTGGGTCGACAGAGGGCAGGGAAAGTGGGCGTATAAGCGCCGATTTCATCCTCTGCTTTACGTCGTGCTGCTTCTGGCGCTGGCAGGGGCCATCTCGCTGGGGGTCAACTTTTTCTACCCCGCCGAAGAGCAGGAAACCGTGACGGAGGAAAAACACCGGGAAGGCGACGTCGTCGAGCCGGACGGGGACGCGGGCAAATTTCCGGCGCCGCTGACGCAAACCCCTTCCGCTTCCCCCGACGCGGTTCCCTCCGAGCTTCAGGCGGCGCTCCTGCCCGAATTGCCTCCTCCCGCGGCTCCGGGCCCCATCGACCGCAGAATGCGCGTGAGGGACGACCAAAACTGGATTCGCATCAACAAGAGCACCTACATGCTCTACCTCTATCGCGGGAAGAACGTCAACCATTCCTACAGGATCGCGGTGGGACGGAACAGCGGCGACAAGCAGCGGCGGGGCGACAACCGGACGCCCACGGGAATTTTCGAGGTTCAGTCCATTGAGAACGCCAGCGCCTGGACCCACGATTTTCGGGACGGAAAGGGTGAGATTCAGGGAGCCTACGGACCCTGGTTCATTCGCCTGAAAACGGGAAAATGGCGAGGAATCGGCATTCATGGCACCCACGCTCCCGAATCCATAGGAACCATGGTTTCTGAGGGCTGTGTCCGCATGTTGAACGACGATTTGGAAGAAGTCAAAAAATTTGCCTCCAGAGGCATGAAAGTGGTTATCGAAGAATGAATCCCGACAAATCTGACGCGCCGTTTCCCGACCTTCCCGAGGGGCTCCACCTTTTGGATTTGCCTCAGCCGAAACGGGGATTTCAGCAGTTTATCGCCGCCTGGTTTTTTGTGGATGACCAGGGCAGGAGAATTTTAATCGACCCCGGCCCGGCGGACACCATTCCGCTGCTCGCGGAACAGCTCTCCAAAATCACGGACGGCGTGGATTACGTCCTTCTGACCCATATCCACCTGGATCACTCCGGCGGGCTGGGTCAGTTCTGCAACCTCTTCAAAGCAAAGGTCCTGGTTCACCCCAAAGGCAGAAAACACCTGCTGAACCCGGAAAAACTCTGGAAGGCCTCTCTCGACACTCTGGGGGACATCGCCGCGATGTACGGCGCGCCGCTGCCGACGCCGCCCGACGCTCTGCTGGAGAGCCCGGCTCTCTCCGGCGTCACGGTTCTGGAGACGCCGGGACACGCCCCTCACCATCTTTCCTTCATCATTTCGTTCCGCAAAGAACGCCTGTTCTTCACGGGCGAGGCGGCGGGGCTTTTTCTGCCGGTGCGCCAGGAGTCGGGACTCCCCTATTTACGCCCCACCACGCCTCCAAAGTTCGACGGGGACGCGGCGCGAACCTCTCTGACCGAGACGAACTGCCATCTTCGGGACGACGACTGGTTCTGCTACTCTCACTGGGGAGCTCTGAGGAAAGCCCGGCGGATGGTGGAGCTGGCCCAGGAACAGATCGAGCAGTGGATCGCCGTCACCGGACGGCTGCGGGATCGCTCAGAGGAAGAAATCACCGAATACCTGCTTCAGAACGACCCTCTTCTGGGCGGGTTCACCCACCTTCCGGAGGATCTTCGAGAGAGGGAACGCCTCTTCATCCGAAACAGCGTCATGGGAGTTCGAGGATATCTGAACAGCGGCGGCCCGCAAACCCGTCCGTAACTTCGGGATGTTGTTCCGGCTGCGGCGAACAGAGAACAGAGTGGCAATATGCAGGTATGAGCGGATTCACCGGTTGTGGAGTGCAATGCCTGTTTTCAGGCATATCCTTGCAGAGAGGTGATGTGATCATGTTATTGCGCGGCGGTTTTTATGGGAAGTGTTTACTCGTGGTTCTGGCGGTTTTTTTGTGTCGAAGGGGAGAGGCAGCGGGAGCTTTCGACGCCGCTGCTGTGAGTGATGCCATTTATCAGGCCATGAAAAATGACGCTCCATTTCCTCTGGCTGATCTGCCGGAGGCCGAAAAGACGGAGGCGCGGGCTTACGAAGTTCAGGCTCTGCTGGTGAATAAGCTGATGTCTGAAAGGCAGGATACCATTGTCGGCTACAAGGGCGGCATGACTGCCGAAGCTCAGATGAAGCGTTTCGGAGCCTCCAACCCCGCCAGCGCTCCCCTCTTCAAAAGCGGTTTTCTCGAAGTGACCGACCCGGCAACGCCCGTAAAGGTCAAAACTTTCGGCGGCATCATGCTGGAAACCGAATTCGCCTTCAAAACGGCCGCCCCCGTCACCGCTCCGGTGAAAGACGAGGCGGAGCTCAAAAAGCTTATCGCCAGCGTACATCCCGCCATTGAGGTCCCTCAGGTTCGCTTCACGGACATGTCGAAGCTGGGTTTCTTCGACCTGACGGCGGCGGTGATCGGCAGCCGGGCCTTCATCATCGGGAAGCCCCAGCCGGTGGACGGCGCTTTTGACGGAATGAAAGTCACCCTGACCCGAAACGGAGCCGTCGTCAACGAGGGGACGGGCGCGGACGCGCTGGGCAGTCAGTGGAAAACGCTTCTGTGGCTGGTCAACAACGTCCTGGCTCACGGCCAGAAAATCGAGGCCGGACAGTATTTTCTGACAGGCGCCCTGGGAAAGATGATTCCCGGCGAACCCGGCGAATACAAAGCCGAATATCCCTTCGGCACGCTGCTTTTCACCGTAGAATAATTCAGGAACGACCGAATCTGAAAAAAGAATAGCTGAAAAAAGAATAGAAAAAATAATGCTCAACGTGCGAGTTTCTGTGCGTTGAGCATTGT
>JAISUO010000060.1 GCA_031272035.1 Synergistaceae bacterium | reverse complement strand
CTAAGGTTAATCGTATCGCCCATAGCCACAACCTCCTTCAATATTGTAAGCATATTGTAATACGTAATCTGGTTCATATCCATGCATAGCACTTATTTTTTACTTTGCCCATTGGAGCTGCGTCCTGGGCGGCGGTATGACCTGCACGGAGGCGGCGGCAGACTCTAAAAATGTGAGATAATAAAGGGCTGTGGAGAAAGAGCGCTTGCGCAATTTCAGGCGAGCAGGCTGTTTGGACAGGTGATTTTGAAATGAAAATCGTGCATACAATCAAGGATCAAATTTATGATATTCTCAAACAGCGAATCCTCAGAGGAGAATATCAATGCGGGCAGCAAATTTTCGAGCAGGAGATCGCGGCGGAGCTCAGAGTGAGCCGTTCTCCCGTACGGGAGGCTTTGCGCCTGCTTGCCGGAGAGTGGCTCATTTACAACGTCCCGAACAAGGGCACGTTCGTTATGGAATACACGACGAAGGACATCGATGAGCTCACCGAGATACGCCTTTTGTTCGAGCGCAATACGATTCTGTCCCTCCGGAGACTGACCGAAGAGGAAAAAGACTTGCTCCTCGACGCTCGCCGCGTGTTGACGGAAGCTTACGAGAAAAACGATCTCCACGCCTACTTCCAGGCGGACATAGCCCTGCATCGCAGGATCATTTCCTTCGGCGCCAACGATTTGATGATCCGGCTCTACGACCGACTGTACGGAATCATGCAAATGAGGAGCAGCATTGTCCTCAGGTACAGACCCAAAACCTACCCTCCCCATGCCGACCATCTTCTCATCATCGACGCGCTCATTGCCGGAGACCGCGAAACCGCCTGGGAAATCAACCGCAGACACCTGCTCCGGACGGGGGACGAAATCAAGGACCGTCTTCAGCAGCAGCGCGGGGACGAGCCGAAAAAAGAGGAATAGAGAAGTTCACTCAGGTATTGTATGATGATCTTCAGAGAAAACGAGAAACGGGGAGGATGCACGATGGATTTAAACATTACGGATGAACTGGTGAAATTTTTGAAGAAGAATCACAGGGATTTCGTAACACTGAGCGGTCTGCCGGATTCGTTGAAAAAAAACCTGACGAACAAAAAAAAGCCTGCAAATATCGAAATCAAAGAGGTGCTCACTCCGCACCTGGGAAATGTTTTAATGGTGAAAAAAGGCGGCCGGTCGGATTATCTCGCGTTCAAACAGACTGAAGACGAGTTGCTGTTTCGCGTCGTTCAGAGCCGCTCCGGCAAAAGTCCCGGCCAGATGGCAGTGAACATTCCCTTCTCCAAAAAAGAGTTTATTTCCGTCCTGAATCGCCTGTTGGAACAGGGTAAGGTTCAGGTGCGGCTTGGCGATAACTACAACCTGAAACTCTATCCCGCGGACAACACGGCATTTCGGTCTGAAGAAAAACGCTCTGAAGCGGAACAGCCCGAACCCGTGCCGCCGGTGGCGGACGTTTCCGAAGAAAAGTTCCGGGCCGCGTTTCAGGAACTGGAGCGGGGAAAATTCTACGTGCGTATTTGTGACATGCGCCGCCGTCTGAACTGGCCTGAAAAAGAATTTGACGCAATGCTGCGCCGGCTCCGAGATGCGGGAAAATTGCAGCTGCAGGGCGGAGATACGGATTACTTCACCCCCGATGAGCTTCAGGCGAGTTTCGTGGATGAAAACAATTTCCGCATGTTGACGATGATGTGGCGGCAATAATGGAGACTACAATGGACACTTTCGATGTTATCCGGGATCAGCTGTCCCGGAACAATCCCTTTTCCTCCGGAACGGCGGCCGCTCCCTGGGAAAATCAGGACCCTGACGTGGCATCCCTGAATCAGGCGGCCTATGGAAATATTTGCCGTTTGATTCAGGCAAAAAATCAGAATCCGAGAATTTCGATGGCGGGCCTTGTTCTGGGCGACTCAGGAATGGGCAAGACGCATTTTTTGAAACGCCTTTTGGATTACACCCGACAAAATGACATTTCGGCTGCGTTTGTCTCCGTGAAACCCCTGCTGAATCCCCAAAAACCCATGCGTCATCTTCTGCGCGAGATTGCGGTCAACCTGGCGAGAGTTCGTGTTTCGGACAGGTCTTCTCCGGGCAAGCACCCGCAAATTCCGCAGTTCGAGTATTTTGTGACGAAAATTCTGCAGCGCTATCGGGAAGATCACGTGGGATTTAACTTTGAAAGTACCGGAAAAGACTATTTCAAAAACCGTTACCCGGACCTCAGTGAGAGCCTCCTGAAGGCCGTTTCCGATTATCGTGACAAAAAGAAACGGAGTTTGATTTTGCGCTGGCTTCAGGGATGCGTCGATCAGGACTGTACCGATGTGCTCAAATTGCCCGATCGCTCGTCGATGAACGATTATGAACTGGAAGAAGAAGCTCACGATCTCATTTTATCTATGGGTCTGCTGCTTGAATACTGTTCCATGCCGATGATCCTCTGTTTTGATCAGCTTGATGGGATGAAAGATACAGGAGTGCTTCAGGCTTTCGGGGATATGATCCATTTTTTGGTCAACGACGTGAGCAGCATTCTGCCGCTGGCCTTTGTTCGTATCGGAACCTGGGACCAGCGTTTTGTCCCTCACCTTGACCAGGCTGTAATTCAGCGGCTGAAAAATAATGTGGAACGTCTGCAGGGCTGCTCGGTCGTTCAGGCTCAGGAACTTCTGAAAATTCGAGTTGAACGCAGGTTCCCGGACGACGCCGGAGAGAAATATCAGTGGCTGATGACCCGGCTGGAGAATAAACTGAAGGAAGGTTATCCCCCTCGTCAGGTGATCGAACTTGCCAATGACGTTATCCGGCACCCTGAAAAACAGGGGCCGGCGGTTCCGGAAGAAGCGGACGTCGTCAAATTTTTCGCGGACGAATATCGGCGCGAACGAAGCAAGGTTGCGGCCGATTTCGACGTGTGGCCGCCGGATACGGAGCGTTTGTCGAGGGCTCTGCGGGCCTGGCTGCAGAGCCGGCCTGAATATGGAGAGCTGGCTGCCGGGCCCGACAAATTTGTGACGCTGGCGGGAAAAGTGCGAATTGAGGAAAACCTTGAAGCGCCCTGCGCCTTTATCATCAACACCGCCGAACATCCCAAAACGGTGGAGGCCGCTTTCAGGCGGGGCGTGAGCTTCCTGGAAAAAAATCCGGACGGACGCTGTTACTATATTATGGATCAGCGCTGTGTTTTTAAGGACAGGACACGATGGAAAAAAGTCCATGAGGTCAAGGATGATTTTGACGCGAGGCGCGGACTGACGCTGTTTTTGGATCATTCTCGGGCCATCGACTGGTATGGGCTGACCTCGTTGATTTTTAAGCTGGAAGCCGGGGATATTCTCCTGCCGCCCGCGTTTGGTTTTCGTCCCGCCACAGAGGAAGAATTTTCACTTTATATGAAAAAAGACTTCAATAAAAATTTTTTGGAGATTCCTCCCGTGGAGGCCCCCATCACTAACCCTCCTGCGGTGACGCCTCCGGATATGCCTCTGGGAAAAACGGGTCTGGAAAAAAAAATTATTTCCATCCTCAAAAAATCATCGATGCAGTTCATGACCGTGACGATTTTGCTGGGTCAGCTGGTGAAAAGCGGAGATCAGATCACGTATGACCTGCTGCTGGAGTTCATCAGTAAGCGTGATGAGCGCTTCAGATTGTATGAGAGCACGGACGACAGGCTCGTCATGCTGAAATAACCATGGAACAGAAAATTGTGGTTACCGCATTGTCCCTTTGTCAGCGCTGTCCAAGGCTGCTGGCTTTTCAGGAACAGGGGGAAAAGAACGCCTGGCAGGCGGGGAGTGCCGGAAAGAAAAAAGTCTCCTATGGCTCGCTTTTTCACAGCCAAATTGTCGGCAGGTTCCACTCCGACGCGGCGGATGGAGAGTCCCCGTGCCGTCAGGCTCTGATAAAAGTCTTTGCCGGCGGGCAGAAAAATCTTAATAAACGCCTTAACGACCTGGTGCGGGAACATTATTTTTCTTCTTTTCTGATGACTCACAGTAAAAAACTGACGTCCCTTCAGGTTCAGGCCATAGCCCGGGCGACGACCTTCTGGGTCGAATGTCTGGCTGATTTTCTGTTGGATATTCCCTCGCTGTTTTCCTCCCCTGAAGAGCGTCTGAACGCGGTTTTCCACAGCCCGGAAAAAACTCTGAAGGGGGTCTGGGCCTTTCCTGACGGGCAGGTGTTGAAGGTGACCGGCCGATACGATGCTCTGCTCTTCAATCCAGACGCGGGCGAGGCCGTTTTGTTTGAGTTCAAGGGTTTCAAAATGCCGGATGTGACGGTTGGACTCTCGCAAACCCTCCTTTACGCGTGGCTGGTTTCTTCCGCTGCGGGAATCGTCCCTGCCGTGAAACTCATCGGTCTGGAAGACGACGCGCCCTGCAGTTTTGCCTCCGGCGATGTCAAAACGATGATGGGCAATCTTCCGTATCTGTTCGAAACGGCGAGGCAGGTCCTGGAAAAACGCCTGCCCCTTCCCCAGGCGGCCGACTCAGGGCTGTGCTCTCTGTGCCCTTATGACGCCCGATGTGACCAGGAATGGGGTGAACGTTCCTCTTTGCCGACGCAGGACGAGGATTTCGGCGAGGGGCTGGAGCGCATGACCCAGCTGCTCAGTGTCCTGCAGGCCTGTAACGTTTATGTTTCGGATGAGGGCTGTCTTTACAGTCCGGCTTTTATCCGTCTGAAGGTGAAGCCGGACATAAAGAAGGGCGCCAGAGTACAAAAAATTGAAGGGCTTGCCGATGATCTGCGGGTCCATATGGGCCTTGCCACCCAGCCGCTGATCCAGGCTCAGAACGGTTACGTCAGTGTCGATATTCCCAGAAAAGAGAGACAGGGTCTGAGCCTGACGGACCTCCTGAAAAAGGGAGAACACACGCGCCCGAAGTCGGAGGCGGCGTTTCCTCTGGGACTGGACATTGAAGGAAAAGCCCTGTGGGTGGACCTTGCCGATCCGATGATGACCAGTATTCTGATCGGCGGAACTTCGGGCAGCGGCAAAAGTGTCCTTCTGCGCTCGATTGTGATTTCTCTGCTTCTGTGCGCCCCCCGGGACAGTGTGAATTTCAGCCTGATCGACCCCAAACGAGTTACCTTCACGGACATGAAAAACCTCCGCTGTCTTGAGGAGGGGAGTCTCCTGTTGGACACCGGAGCCGCTCTGGAGGCTCTCAGTTCCGCAACAGAAGAAATGGAACGCCGCTATGTTCTGATGGAAAACATGGAAGTTTCAGATATCACCGCTTTCAACGCCAAAGCCGCCAACAGGCTGAAACGGCGCGTGATCCTTATCGACGAGTACGCGGACATGATTATCACCAAACAGACCCGCGAGGCTCTGGAAACCTCCGTGCAGCGAATATGTCAAAAAGGGCGGGCCGCCGGGATTCACCTGATTTTGGCGACGCAGCGCCCCGACGCCAAAGTGGTGACCGGCGTCATCAAGGCGAACCTGCAGTTGCGCGTCGCCCTGAAAGTGACCAGTCAAACCAACAGTCAGATTATCCTGGGCGAGGGGGTTGGGCAGGCCCAGTCTCTTTTGGGGAACGGGGACATGCTTGTGGGGGGCAGTATTCCGATACAGCGCCTCCAGGGACCGCTGGCCTCGACGGATTTGTTGGGTCGGGAGTTCTTCACGGAGTGATGCCAATTTGCTTTCAATCGAGTGTTAATGAAGAAGCTAATGTTTGAATATCATTGCTTTTAGCTATTCTAACTTTAGGCCTTTTACTTCAAATTGGTATGAACCGGACGGCGATAAAAAGAGCCTTCCCGTGTTAATTCGGGAAGGCTTGGAATTTACACTCGAACCCAACCTGCGGCACTCAAAAAGATTCTGTTTCTTTGAGGACGTGCGCCAAACCTCGCAGCTTATGCGAAAAATGATAGACACGAATCACTTTTTCTCGCTCGTCGATCCTAAAAAAGAGGTAGTAATTCCTCACGCGGCACCAACTCAAATCGACGTCAGCAAACAATCCGCTTGAATGATTTTTCAGAGATTGTCCTTTCCAAAGTCCCTCGCGTAAAATGCGCGTTTTTTCGTCTATCGAATCGAGAAGGCTCTCCGCCGCAGCTGGGTTTCGCAGAGTGTCCGCTATGTAGAAAACAGCTTCTCCGATGTCGCGCCGAGCGGACTCCAAATAAACGACTTTGTATTTCGGCATTACAATTACATATCCGTCTGCTTTGAACCGCGAGCCGAGCCCACGATTTTACGCGCGTCCCGCATCACCGTTTCATGACCGATCCAGCGTTCCGCTTCCTCACCCTCTTTGAGCCGTGCGAGCAAGGTCGCGCGAAGGGCTTGCGCCAATACCTCTTCTTTTGAAACATCGTCCATCGCGTCCGTGATTTCAAACGGAATACTGCGGGATCTGAGGACGGCGCGGATGAACATATTCACAGCGACAGACGCATTCAACCCCACTTCCGCGCAAAAAGCGTCAAAGGATTTCTTCACGTCTTCGTCGATTCTCACGTTTATGGTAGCCTGCGCCAAAGCGGTCCCCCCTTTGGCCTTATTGTATACCGATTTTTACACATTATAAATACGTTTGACGCACAGTTTTCCGACAAGATATTCCCCTGAGAGGTCAGGGGACATCTTGCCGGATTTTTTCGACAGCAATCGCGCGACCGCAGTCACGCCTCTTTAGAGTCTTTGGATTACGCCGACTTTTTGAGCAGCGTCTCCCACTTTTTGTCGACGGCTTTCTGCCAGGACTCGATCATCCACTCGTTGCCCTTGTGGAACAGGTGGGCGAAACGTCCCTGGGGCCGAAGATAATCCTCCACCGGCAGTTTCTTTTTGGGCTGATAGGAGAGGATCCATTTTCCCTCGACCACTTCGTACAGAGGCCAGACACAGGTTTCCACCGCCAGCCGGCAGATGTTCATCAGCTCTTCCGTGGGGTAGCGCCAGCCCCGAGGGCAGGGGGCCATGATGTTCAAAAAGGCGGCTCCCGGCGTATAAATGGCTTTATGAGCCTTCTCGTGAAGGTCTTTCATGTTGCCGACAAAGGTGGTCTGGCCCACATAAGGGATGTTGTGCGCCGCCATGACCTCCGTCAGGTCCTTTTTCATCTGCTGTTTGCCGGCTATGGCCGTACCTGCCGGGGACGTGGTTGCGTCGGCGAAAAGAGGCGTCGAGGAGGACCGTTGAATACCCGTGTTCATGTACGCTTCGTTGTCGTAGCAGACGTAAACCATGTCGTGTCCACGCTCCATCGCTCCGGAAAGGGACTGGAAACCGATGTCGTAGGTCCCGCCGTCACCGCCGAAGGTGATGAATTTGCGGGTCTCATTGATTTTACCCTTCTTTTTCAACGCCTTGTAGCAGGCTTCAGCGCCGCTGGTGGTGGCTCCGGCGCAGGCAAACGCGGTGTGGATGGCGCTGTCCTTCCAGGCGGTGTAGGGATACATAATGGTGGAAACCTCCAGACATCCCGTCGCCACGCCAATGACCGCCTTATCTTCGGGATTGAGCGCCCGCAGCACGCCTCGAATCGCCACCGGAGAGCCGCAGCCGGCGCACATCCGATGTCCGCCGGAGATTCGTTCCGGCTTGGAAAGTTCCTGTCTCAGATCGTAAGCCATGATTTATACCTCCTGCCCTCTCACGGCGAGATAACGATACACATCGCCCTCAGAACCTGTTTTTACGATTTCGGCCAGCCGATTGTACACGAAGGCGATGTCTTCCACCTTGACGTCCCGTCCGCCAAGACCGTAGATATAATTCACCATTTTAGGAGCGTTGGGAAGGTTGTAACAGGCGCTGCGGGTCTCGGCGAAAATCGGACCTCCCGCCGACGAAAAACTTTCGGCCTTGTCCAGAACGGCCACCGCCTTCATTTTGGCAAGGGCATGGGCCAGCTCCGCCGAGGGGAATGGGCGGAAGGAACGCAGTTTTATCAGCCCGACCTTTTCGCCTTTGCCCCGCAGTTCGTTGACCATGGCCTTGGCCGTTCCCGCGCTGGAGCCGATGAGGACAATGGCCCGCTCGGCGTCGTCCATCCGGTACTCCTCGAAGAGGCCATATTCCCGTCCGGAAATGGCCTTGAACTCCTTTGCCACGTCCAGAATGACTTTTTTGGCGTTTCTCATGGCCAGAGCCTGCTGATATTTATGCTCCATGAAGTAGGCGGGGGTGTCGTAGGGGCCGATGGAGAGAGGACCGTTCAAAAGGGAGCATTCCGGCTTGTATTCTCCGACGAAGGCTTTGACTTTGTCGTCCTCAAGCAGGTCGATGTTTTCGATGGCGTGGGAGGTGATGAATCCATCCTGACAGGTCATGACCGGCAGGCGAACGTCGGGATGCTCGCCGATGCGCATGGCCATGCAGAAGTTGTCGTAGGCTTCCTGATTGGTTTCGGCGTAGAGCTGAATCCAGCCGGAATCTCGGGCGCCCATGGAGTCGCTGTGGTCGTTGTTGATATTGATGGGGCCGGAAAGAGAGCGGTTGACGCAGGCCAGAGTGATGGGCAGACGGCAGGACGCCGCCACGTACAGCATTTCCCACATGAAGGCCAGCCCGCAGGAGGAGGTGGCGGTGATGGCCCGTCCCCCGGCGGCCTGAGCGCCGATGCAGCAGGACATGGCGCTGTGTTCCGACTCCACGGCCACAAATTCGGTGTCCACTTCGCCGTTGGCCACATATTGAGAAAAATATTGAGGAATTTCGGTGGAGGGCGTAATCGGGAAGGCTCCCATGACGTCCGGGTTAATCTGTTTCATGGCAAAGGCCACGGCCTCGTTGCCGGAAAGTCGCTCGCGGATACCCATCACTTTTCCTCCTTTGCAAAGGTAATGGCGCCGAAAGGACACACTTTGTAACAGATGCCGCATCCCTTGCAGTGCTCGTAATCGAAGTTCAGGCGTTTGCCGTCCTTGACCGGAATTGATACATCCGGGCAGACCGGCACGCAGAGCATACACTGTTTGCACTTCGACTCAACGTAAGTGGGGATCATCGTCCGCCAGTTTCCGGTGTTTACCAGCGTCGCGTTGCCGCTCTCGCGAATATCCCCGCCAGGGCTGATGTCCTGCCAGGTGACCTGGTCGTTGATCTGAGAAGCCGGTACGTATTTACTCACAGTCCCTTCACCTCTTTCATCGATCGTTTCAGCGCCTTCATGTTCCCCTCGATGACCTGAGGTTTCGTGGCGAATTTGTGTTTGAACGACCCCTCCATGTCGGCGGCAAATTCCTCCTCCGGGATGATTCCGCTGACCTTGACCACCGCGCCCAGCATCGGCGTATTGGGAAAGTTCCGCCCCAGCTCTTCCTCGGAAATTTTCGCGGCGTCGATGGTGCAGACCTTACCGGTGTATCCCTTCAGCAGCGGCCGCAGTTCTTCCGGCGATTTGTCGGAATTGATGATGATGGCCCCGTTGGGTTTCAGCCCCCTGGTCACATCGACCGCCGAAAGAAGAGTTGCGTCCACGACGACGACGTAGTCCGGATCATAGATGTTGGAGTGGATCGTGCATCGCTCGTCGCTGATCCGGTTGTAGGCCGTGATGGGCGCGCCCATCCTTTCCGGCCCGTATTCCGGGAAACCCTGAACGAATTTACCGGTGTTGAACGCCGCGTCCGCCAGCAAAAGCGACGCTGTTTTCGCTCCCTGTCCGCCTCTCCCGTGCCAACGTATTTCGATCATATTCGCCATGTTCTACCTTCTTTCTGCAAAATACAATATAAAATGACAATTCACATTTTAACAGTTTCTCCAGTTTAAAGGAAAAAGGCGTTTTGCGCTATTTTTTTGCCTCTGCCGCCGCGCGACGGGCGTTGTCCCTGCGGATGCCCGTTTCTTCCGACGGAGAAATGCGCCAGGCCTGCTCGTATTTTTGCAGAGCTTCCGCGTAGCGTCTGTCTTTCGCAAGCCTGTCTCCGGCCCGAACCAGCGCGGCGGCTTCCGACAGTTGAGCTTTGCGCTGGCTGTCCGCCTTTCGCTCCGCAGCTTCACGTTTTGCCTGAGTTTCACGTCGGGCTTTCGCTTCGGCTTCCTGGCGGGACTGGGCTGCAATGCGGGACTCAAAAGTGGCTTCGCGCGCTTTCAGGGCGTCGTCTCTGGCGTTCAGGTCCGTTTCGTGCTGAGCGAGAGTTTTTTCACGATCCTGAAGTTCCGTTTCGCGTTTTGCCAGAGCTTCGGCCTGAGCTTTGATTTCGTTCTCGCGCTTTGCCAGGGCTTCCTCTTTGGCTTTGGAGTCGTTCTCGCGCTTTGCCAGAGCTTCTTCTTTGGTTTTGGCGTCGGTTTCGCGTTTTGTCAGAGCTTCGGCCTGAGCTTTGGTTTCGTTCTCGCGCTTCGTCAGAGCTTCTTCTTTGGTTTTGGCTTCGGTTTCCCGTTTTGTCAGGGCTTCGGCCTGAGCCTTGGCTTCGTTCTCGCGTTTTGTCAGGGCTTCCTCTTTGGTTTTGGCGTCGGTTTCCCGCTTTGTCAGGGCTTCGGCCTGAGCTTTGATTTCGTTCTCGCGCTTCGCCAGGGCTTCCTCTTTGGTTTTGGCGTCGTTTGTCTGCCGGGAGAGGTTATCTTCCCCGGTTTTCAGTTCACCTTCGCGCTTTGTCAGAGCTTCTTCTTTGGCTTTGGCGTCGGATTCCCGTTTTGTCAGAGCTTCGGCCTGAGCTTTGATTTCATTCTCGCGTTTTGTCAGAGCCTCCGCACGGTTGTCCAGCTCATGCAGACGGCCGTCGACGTCTCCGCTGGCGGGAAGGTCCGCCGCTGCAGCAGGCAGGCAGAACATCAACAATAACCCTGTTACAATCAGTTGTTTTGTGATTTTTTTGGACATAACCATACACCTCCACCCTCAACAGTGATAATCGTGCAGTTTTTCAACGGAAAAATTTTTACGCGTGACGCCAGTCTGATACAACGGCACAATCATATAACGAAAACAAACAAAAAGTAATCGGGAAGACGGGGGAAATATATTCTTCGCGGGCAAAATACGCCAGGAAATTTCAATAAAAAGCATCTTTTTTCCCCGTACGGTTCTGTGTATTATAATTTAAGACGACATGGGAATTTGATTGGCATGAAACAAAAAGGAAGGGGGAGAGGTCATGGAAAATCTCGTCATCACCATCAGCAGAGAATTTGGAAGCGGAGGACGGCTGATAGGGGAGAGACTTGCCGAGAAATTGGGATTCACTTTCTATGACAGCCGGCTGATCAGCCTGGCTGCGGGAAAAAGCGGACTGGATCCGCAGGTTTTCGAAAACGCGGAAGAAGAAGCCCGCAGTAAATTTCTGTTCAATCTGTCGATCGGCGGATATGTCTCGACGAGTATGTTTTCTCAGGTCAGCGTCCCCATCAGCGATCAGATTTTTTTTGCGCAGTCGAAGGTCATTGAGGAGATCGCAGAGCAGGGAAATTGCGTCATCATAGGACGCTGCGCAAATTATATCCTGCGTGAACGCCCGAGACTTTTTCGGGTGTTCCTCTATGGAGACGTTAAAGATCGCTGCCGCCGTATCGTTGAGGACTACGGCATGGCTGAAGACAAAGTGGAAGCTCAGATCGCCCAGGTGGACAAGGGAAGAAAAAACTACTACGAGCATTATACAAACGAGGTGTGGGGAGACCTGAAGTCCTATGACCTCTCTCTCAACACCAGCTTTACGGGTATTGACGTCGCGGTGAAGGTGATCAGTGCGGCGGTACAGGCAGTTTAGAATATACCTTTTTGGTTTCCTCGTGTTTGCGGCGTTCTTCCAGCTTCCACCAGGCGGACTCCAAAGCCCGGACAATTTCTCTCCGGTGCTCCCGCCAGGCGGCGGCGGCCTGACCGTCGGTGAGCGTGCTGAGATCCGCGTCGATCTCCACCGGGCGTTTGTGGATGGTGAATCTTATGCCGTCGAAGGCGATTGCGGAGCCATCCTCAAAGGGAATATAGGCTTTTGAGGAGTGAGATTCTTTGTTTTTTTCATGAAGCCCGCCGGAGGGCATTCCCGTTTTTTTCACGGCCGTCTGTCTTCCTGAAGCGAAACGGGCAGACTTCGACTCATGAAATAGGCCATGTCTCCGTCACTGTAGAAACTTTCGCGTCTGGCGTCGTTTTTGAAGCCCAGACCTCTGTAGAGTTTGAGCGCCCCGTGGTTGGAATAGCGGACCCTCAGGGACAGTCTGGTAAACCCAAGGCTTTCCGCGCATTCTCCCACGGCGAAAACGAGTTGTTGCCCGATGCTCTGCCGCCGGTATTCCGGAATGACCACCAGGTTCATCAGCAACCCCTCTCCCTTTTCCTCGCCAAGGACCGCGTACCCCAAAAGCCTGTCTCCCAGGGAGGAAAAAGCTCCCAGATAGGTCACTTCTCCGCTTCTGTCGGAGAGATCCTGCTGGATGACTTTTTCCGGCCAGGGCCACGGCGAAGTTCGATCGATCTGAAGAATTTGATCGATGTCTTCTGTTGTACAAAAACGGATGTCGGTGAGAATCATCGTATCTCTTTCGAAAAAAGGACCTCGCTCCGGACGCGTCAGGGTGATACGGCGGCGAGGAGCGAGGCGCAGAGTTTTTTACAGGGCTAAAGGCCCCGATTGATCGTCTGTAACCGGTCTCCGCCAACACCGATCAGCTTCACCGGAGTATCCAGATGCTTTTCGATGTATTGGACGTAGGCCTGCGCCGCGGCGGGCAGGGATTCGAAGGTGGTGCAGCCCGAAATATCCTCCTGCCATCCCGGCATCGATTCGTACAGAGGGCGGCATTCCCCCAGAACGCTGGCCGCCGGGTTAAAACGATCCACTTTCGTCCCGTTCAGCTCGTAGGCTGTGCAGACCTGTATTTCTTTCATCCCCGTCAGAACGTCGAGTTTGGTGAGAGCGATGGCGCTGGCGCCGTTCAGGCGTACCGCGTAACGCAGGCCCACCATGTCCAGCCACCCGCAGCGGCGCGGACGCCCGGTGGTGGCTCCAAACTCTCCCCCTTTGGTTCGCAGGGTTTCTCCGATTTCCTCTTTATCTTCCGTGGGCATGGGGCCTTCTCCCACCCGGGTGGTGTAGGCTTTGACCACGGCGATCACGCGATCCACGGAGGAAATGGGCAGCCCCGTTCCCGTAAAACCGCCGGCTGCCGAGGTGGAGGAGCTGGTCACGTAGGGATATGTTCCGTGGTCGATGTCCAGCAGAGTCGCCTGAGCTCCCTCCAGCAACACGCGCTTCCCTTCGTCCAGAGCGTCGTGCAGAAGGCCCACGGTATCCCCCACGTAGGGGGCCAGAGCCTTACCCCAGTTCAGGGCCGGTTCGTAAATTTCGTCCATAGCCAGAGGTTTTTCGCCGTACATTTTGGTGAGCAGCTGATTTTTTTCTTCGAGAATGGCGGAAAGCAGTTCCCTCAACCGGTCTCCGTCGAGAAGGTCCGCCACGCGAAGCCCGCTGCGGGCGAATTTGTCCACGTAGCAGGGACCGATGCCCCGACCTGTTGTGCCGATCATGTGACCTTTGCCCCGGAACGCCTCCTGGGCTTTGTCGAGAATTTTATGATAGGGCATCACCACATGGGCCGCGGGACTGATAACGAGACGCGCCCGATCCTGATGACGTTCGTGCAGTTCGTGCAGTTCCTGCAAAATCTGTTCGGGCTCCATAACGACCCCGTTGCCCAGCATACAGAGCTTTCCCGGATAGAGCATCCCCGAGGGCAGCAGATGAAAGACGATCTTCTTTCCCTCGACGATGACGGTATGGCCCGCGTTGGCCCCGCCCTGGTATCGAACGAAAACGTCGATGTCGGACCCCATCATGTCTACAACTTTTCCCTTGCCTTCGTCGCCCCACTGAGCGCCGACAATAATATCCACTTTGCCTTTCACGTCGTAGCCCCCTAACTCTTCTTTCGGGCACCTGAAGAAGCTGTCGTCTGTGTCTTCAGGATCTGTTTTTTCAGTTCGGACAGAGCGCGCTGCAACTGCGCGTCCTTTACATAGTCCCTGTTCATCTGTCCCTCCACTTCCACGTTGGGAGTGAGCCCCACATGGTCGATGACCTTGCCGGAGGGGGTGTGATAACGGGCGATGGTCACGTAAATGCCTGACCCGTCCGTCAGATTGAACAGCGTTTGAACAGAACCCTTGCCAAAGCTCTTTTTGCCCACCAAAATGGCCCTGTCCCGGTCCCCCAAAGCTCCCGCCAGAATTTCCGACGCGCTGGCGCTGCCTTCGTTGATGAGAACCACCATAGGCAGGTCGGTCAGATATTTGGCCGGATCCGCGTAATAATCTTCGTTGGCCTTTTCCACCCGTCCCCGTGTACCCACGATGGAGCCGCCCTTCAGGAACATGCTGCTGATGTTGACGCAGACGTTGAGCAGTCCTCCTCCGTTGTTGCGGAGATCCAGAACCAGTCCCTTCGCGTTGCCGTCGATGAGGGTCTTCAGAGCTTCCTCCGCTTCCCTGTCGGTTTTCTGTTTGAACTGGGTCAGGCGAAGATAGCCGATGTCGTCCGAGAGCATTTCGTACCGCACCGATTTGATTTTGATGATCTCCCGCACCATCTCGAA
Organism: Synergistaceae bacterium; assembly: GCA_031272035.1. Lineage (NCBI taxonomy): Bacteria > Thermotogati > Synergistota > Synergistia > Synergistales > Synergistaceae > Synergistaceae bacterium. The sequence continues at coordinate 5,431 of JAISUO010000060.1, read as the reverse complement.
CTTCAGCAGCTCTTCTTCGTTTTCGCGGCGAATCCATATGGTGACGGCGGTGTCCGGTTTACCCCGCAGACGCTTGACGACCTCCTGAGAGTCCCATCCCAAAGCCACCTCGTCGCCCACCTTGACGATCTGATCCATGGGCTTCAGGCCCGCCCGGTCCGCAGGGGTGTCCTCTATCGGGCTGATGACCAGAATCCTGCCATCCCGGTCTCCAATGTACATCCCGAGCCCGCCGTACTGCCCCTCCATCTCGATTTCCTCTTCGCGAAGCTGGTCGGGCGCCACGAAACGCGTATAGGGGTCTTTCCAGGATTCCACCATCCCTTTGATTGCGCCCTGAACGAGCTGTTCCTCCGTGATGGATTTCGTGTCAGCGTCCACCTGATAGTTTTCGATGATGGCCCGCGCCTGACGAACCAGCCACAGGGATTTTGCGCTGAACGGGGACACCCGCTCGAAGTCGGAAACATCCGCAGCCCCGGCCGGAAGGATCGCCGGGCTTCTGAGACAAAGGATCACCCCAACGGCCAATACCGCCAACAGGGCGTACAACAGTTTTTTCTCATTCGATCTGTTTTTTTCAGGCCCGGACATTTCTTTTGCACTCATTGCCGCCACACCTTCTTCCCTTTACTCTTCCCGCACTGCGTATTTTCAACCTGATCCCGTCCGCCTGGCCTCGTCCGCAAATTAAAACAAACGTCATTTTAACATTCACTCGTCTCTCACGCTTCGTTTTTCTCCTCTCAGCTTTTTTTCAGATAGTCCAGAGGATTTTTGGCTGCCTCTCCCACACGGACCTCGAAGTGCAGGCTGGGGTCTTCCGCCGTTCCCGAATTGCCCACCGTCCCCACGATGGATCCCGTATTGACAGCCATTCCCTCTTTGACATGGGTGGAGCTCATATGTGCGTAGACGGTGGAGATATTGTTTCCATGGTCGATGATGACCACCTGTCCGAAACCTCGAAGCCAACCCTCGTAGAGCACTTCCCCGGGTCCGGCGGCCCTGACCGGAGCGTTGGCCGCGGCGAGAATGTCGATCCCCGAGTTGAAGGATTTCGTCTTGAGCACGGGGTGTACCCGCGGGCCGTAGGGACTGGTGATTTGACCTTTGACCGGCCATTCCAGCATGGATCCCCTGGCGAGATAGGTGTATTCTTTGGGGGCGGGGGCCGCTCTGCCTCCGGTTTGAGGGAGAAGTTCCTCCTCCCTGGTTCTTTTTCGCTTCTGCAGGGCCATAATCGTACGTCCGATTTCCCTTTGAGCCTGTTCGATTTCTTTTGCGGCCTGTTCCGCCTTTTTTCGCTCCTGCTGAACGCCGGAGAGGAGCGTGTTGGTCGCGCTGATGGACGCGTTGTATTTTTCCTGCTGAATGTTCAGTTCCCGACTTTGCCGGGCCAGCTGGGACCTGTTGTTTTCGAGGCTGCGCCGGCTTTGTTCCAGCTCCGACATTTTATGCAGCAGGTCGTCGATGATGACGCGGTCGTTATAGGCCAGACGAGCCAGCAGGTAGGCAAAGGCCAGGGCTTCGTGGGTATTTTCGGCGGAGAGCAGAAGATTCAGTTCTTCCCGGGAGCCGTATTTGTACATTCTGACCAGACGGGCTCTCAGCTCCACCACCAGTGCGCTGACCCGTTTCGACGTTTCCGCCATTTCTTCGTTCAGAACGGCCATGGACTTTTGAAGTTTGCTGGATTTCAGCTCCAGAAGCCGGATTTCCTGTTCCGCCATCTTCGAATTTTGCCGCAGCCCCGTGATGCGCCCCAAAAGACTCTGGGCCTGCTGGGCCTTCTTTTGGGCCGTTTCGTTGTACTGGCGAATTTTTTTGTCCAGCTCGTTTTTCGCTCGTTCCTGTTCCGCGATTTTCGCGTCGAGATCCGGGTCCGATTCCACTGGCGCCGCCCATCCCCCGACCGTGAAAAATACCGAAAACGTCAGAGCCGCGAGCAGCACCCCGATGATTTTCAGCTTTGGGGTCATTTCGAGACCTCTCTTCATTGTCAGGTTCTCCTATTATAATCTCATTGGGAGTTATCGCTTCAGATAATCGAGAGGGTTTTTTGCCGAGCTGCCCACCCGCACCTCGAAGTGAAGGTGATACCCTGTGGCCGTTCCCGTGTTTCCAACGGTTCCCACGATGGTTCCCGCCCGCACGATTTCCCCCGTCTTCACCCGGGAAGAGGACATATGAGCGTACACAGTGGAGTAATTGCGTCCGTGGTCGATGATGACCACCTGCCCGTATCCCCGCATCCATCCCACGTAGAGCACTTCTCCCGGCGCCCCCGCCCCGATGGGCGTCCCTCTGGGGGCGGCTATGTCGAGCCCGGAATGAAAGGACCTCGTTTTGAATACGGGGTGAATGCGGGAGCCGAATGGGCTGGAGATTTTCCCCCGAATGGGCCAGTCGAACATGTTGCCGCGTCCCCGCCCCACGAGATAGTCCACGCTGCCCCTGCCGGTTCCCGCTCTTCTGGCGGCCTCTTCCCGTTCCTTTTTCTGGCGCATGAGGGTCAGAATGGTTTCTCCCGCGGCCTTCTGGGCTTCTTCCATTTCCCGGGCGGTTTTTTCCGCCAGGGCCTTTTGACGCCGGATGTCGTTCAGCAGGGAGTTCGTCTGGCTGATGGTGGTGTTGTACTTCTGTCGCTCTCCGGTCAAAGCCTGAGCCTGCTTCTGGAGCCTTTCCCGATGGTCCTGAACCGTGAGACGGGACAGCTCGATTTCCTGCTTCGTGTTCCGGAGCTGTTCCAGCAGATACCTGTCGTATTGAGCGAGGCGATCCATAAGGTAAAGGAAATTGAGGACTTCCTGGGTGCTGTGGGCCGAAAAAATCAGCTGCAGTTCCTCGGAAGCTCCGTATTTGTAGAGATCTACCATTCGGAGTTTCAGTTCGACGACGAGGACGTCTATTTTGTTTTGGATTTTCGTCATTTCCTCGTTCAGAGAGGAGATGCTCTTTTGAAGTTTGCTTATTTGGAGTTCGAGGATGGAAATTTCCTGCTGGGTGACGCTGGCCTTCTGTTTAAAGTCGTCTATGCGGTCGAGAAGCCCTTCCGCCCTGCGGTTCATCCGCTGTATGGAAGATTTGTAGTCCTCCAGTTTTTTATCCAGTTCCTTTCGGCGGCGTTCTTCGGCCGCGATACGCGCGTCGATCTCGGCCATGGTCGCCGCTGAAACCCTGCCGGCCTCCGCGAAGACGAAAAAAACCGTCGCCAGAAGGAGCGCGGAAAACAGAACACGGTTTCCCCTCAGGGCGGACATTTTTGACAGGGTGCACTCCCGGGCGGACATGTTTTTTTAAAGAGGTTTTGTGACGGAGTTCATGAAACGAGTCACGACGATGCAGCTGCACACCCATCCCAGAGTTGCGCCGAAACCCACCAGCAGGACTCCGAACTGACCGATGGTCCGGCTGTCCGACAGGAGGCTGAGGAAGGGAAGGCTCTGCTGCAGCAGACGAATTCCGGGAAGATAGGCCGACGTGATGCCGATCACCGCCACCACGGAGCCCATAAACGCCAGAAAAGTCCCCTCCAGCACGAAGGGCGTGGAGATGTAGCTTCGGGTGGCCCCCACCAGGAACATGATTCCGATTTCCTCCCGACGGGAGTAAAGCGAGATGTGAATGGTGTTGTAGACCACAAGAGACGTCACCATGATGGACAGCAGGAACATCACCAGCACGGCCTTCGAAACCACCCGGGATATGGCCGACACCCGTTCGACCACCATGCCGGCGTAGATGACGTCCTCGATTTCCTCCATGGCCATCAGCGTCCGAACCAGAACCGGAACTTCCTGCGCGCTTTTCACGTGAATTTCGAAGTTCCAGGGCAGGGGATTTTCTCCGATCAGGTCCAGAGCGCGGGCGTCGATGGACTGACTTCTGCCCATTCCGGCCTGCAGTTTTGTCAGGGATTCCTCCGGAGAAAAAGCCTTCAGGGACGCCACGTTGTCCAGGGCCCGGATGCGGTCGGCCACGGCCCCCACCTCACTGCCCCGGCGCAGGTACGCCTGAACCACCAGCTCGCTTTCCAGTTTTTGGAGCAAATTTTGCACGTTCAGGGAAAAAAGGGCGGTGAGTCCCAGAATCCACATCATCACGGCCGCGGTGATCAGGGTCAGAATCCCCAGAAACCAGTGTCTCACCAGAAGCCGACTCGTATCCCGCAGAATGTATTTAAGCGTGGTCATCCGGCGTATACCTCCCCGCGGCCTCGTCTCTCACGATGCGTCCTCCGTCCAGCTCCACCACCCGCTGACGGTAGGAATCCACGATATATTGATTGTGGGTGGTCATGATGACCGTCACTCCGGCCGCGTTGATGGAGAGCAAAATCTTCATGACGTCTGTCGAGGTTCGATAATCGAGGTTTCCGGTGGGCTCGTCCGCCACGAAAAGCGACGGCGAGTTGGCAAGAGCCCGGGCGATGGCCACCCTCTGCTGCTCGCCCCCCGAAAGCTGGGGCGGTTTCATATAGCGCCGGCGCAGCAGTCCCACCTGCTCAATCACCATCATGGCCCGATCCTCAACCATGTAGGAAGGAATCGACATGGCCTCCATCACGAACGCCACGTTTTCGTACACCGTAAGATGGGGAATCAGCTTGAAATCCTGCGCCACGAGTCCCACGTCACGACGGTAGTAGGGAATGTCCCCCGTCCGCATTCGCCGCAGGTTCTCGTCTCCCACCATGACCGTGCCTCTCGTGGGGAGAACCTCCCGGGTGATGAGGCGCAAAAGGGTGGATTTGCCGGATCCCGTGGCTCCCACGATGTAAACGAATTCACCCTTGCCGATCTCCAGATTGACATCTTTCAACGCCACAATATCGGGCTTGAAGATCTTGGTTACGCCCGAAAATTTGATCTTCATCAGAAATATTTCTCCTCCCGCCGGCGCCGTTGCTTTTTTCCGGACGGAATTCCGCCGCCCATATTATCCGACCTCAATTTGTTAATTGTATCTCATAGTAGGGGCGAACTTCAAGGCTGCTGTCATTCCCTGTCAAGCGTCAGCGAAAATGTCCGCTTAGGATTTGAAACAGCCGGTGCTGAACGAAAAATAACGCCGGCTGTTTCAGGCTAAACAACCATACTGGACGCAACCTGCGCATCGTTTGGTTCCCGGTGTGCAGAGTATCTCCTCCAGGGGTGGTCCGCGGCAGGTTTATATGGTGAATTCAAAGCTTTAGCCTTCGCCGGTTTTTCTTTGCGTGCCGTACGTTCAATCTTTTTGAGCAGTATCGCACGTCCTTTACGCCAAATTATGACTTCCCCCGTAAATGTTTCACGGACTTCCGCCGTCGTTCGGGTCCCCAGGTAACATTTCGCGTCTTTTGGAACATACACATTATTTTTGTACGTGATTTCACCTCCGGCTCCGACCTGCCTCGTTTCACGCCAGACAAACACATATTCCGGATGCG
>JAISUO010000059.1 GCA_031272035.1 Synergistaceae bacterium | reverse complement strand
AACGTGATCTCATGCTTTTCCTTGAACGAATTATCAACCTGCGGGATAAACAACTGCAGCTTCAGTACAGAGAGTATCAGGAGCAGCTGGATAAGGGGGGAAAAATCGTGTATATTTCCATTGCTGAAGAATATTATACGGAAAAGGGAATCGAAAAGGGTATAGCACAGGGTGTCGAAAAAGAGAAATGTGAAATAGCCAAAAAATTGTTCGCGCGGGGAGAGTCTCCCGAAAGCATTTCCGAAATCACGGAGCTGCCAATCGATCAGGTTCGCGGCCTGATACAGTGAGTTAACGTCCTTTAGGTATCTGATTTCGACTGTAAATTTCAGCGTATAAATCAGCAGGGCCTCCCTAAATAAAGAAGGCCCTGCATCAGAGCAAGATTTACATGTTTAGTAAAAAATGTAACTCCACCATATTGTATTACATCAAAAAACGGGCAAACAGGGAAAGGAAAATCAGCGGAGTTCTTTGTCTTCTCCGTAGTTCACGATCAGCACTTCTTCCTCCGTGCCTCCGCGGTCCCTGCGATGGTAGTTGGAGTTGGAGTAGCTGTGTTCGAGATGGATCACGCGGTACTTCTTCGCCCACTCCGCAAGAATGTCGTTCGTCCTGCCTTTGCCGGTCAGCACGTTGGACAGGGCAAACCTTATTTTCCGTTCGTTCAGGGAGTCAAGCAGGGCCAACAGGTCGCGCTCACATCGCTCGTTCCATCCGTTCTGTTCGTTGTAGGTGGCGCAGGTTATCAGATACGGCGGATCGCAGTAGACAAGGCTGTTTTCGGTCAGTTCCGACGTGTCGGCCTCGCGGAAATCCCGACAGGTAAACTGATAGCTGCCCTCCTGCAAACGGTCGATGAAGGCCGACAGTTTTGATTTCATCCTGTCGTTGAAGTCGCGCTTGCCGACGGGCAGATTGAACCTGCCCCTGGAGTTGAACCGGATCTGATTGTTGAAGGCAAAGACAATCAGCACGTACAGCATGATGCCGCGGTCGTCATCCTCGTTTCCGCCGTTGTTGAAATCCTCACGCAGGCGCAGAAACGGCTCACGGTTACGGCGGGCAAGTCCGGCGGAGCTTTCGCAGTCATAAAACGCGTAACCGTGTTCTGAGGAGCGCGACAGCCCGTATTTCGCTATCACGTCGTCAATCCTGTTCAAGACCGCATCGCGTCCGAGATTTCTGAACGTGTTGCAGAGGCCCGACAATTGCGGGCTGCTGTCGTTGAAAAGGACGCGGTCGGCGGAAACGTTGATGCCCACGCTGCATCCGCCGCAGAACAAATCGACGAACGTGTCGATTCTCTCCGGAAAGTGCGGAAGTATCTGCTCCAGCAGCCTGAACTTGCCGCCGGTGTAGTTCAGCGGCGACGGGATAATGACCCGCTTTCGGGGTTTGCAGATGCACAGGAACAGGCGTTCCTCATGTTCTTCAATGTCGGACCTGCCCGCGCTGAACGGTCTGTAGTCCTGCGTGAAAATTTTGACCTCGCCTTTGGCGGAAAGAATTCTCATAATATCTGAATCGCTGATTTTTGCGTTGGAACGGCCATCGCCTTTTTGAGCCATATTATTGTAGGACAGCAGAATATATTTCGCGCTGACGTTCGAGATCAGGTCCTCAAAAGCCGCCGCCGCTTTTTGCGTGCAGTAGTCGCTCTTGAGGGCGGTTCGGTTCATCTTTCGGGCAACGCCCGACACGACGGGCTTCTCCCAGCGGGCGACGTTCTCCAGGAGGTGATAGGCGTCGCAGTACTGTCGGGAGTTGTAGGGCGGGTCGATGTACACCAGGTCGGCGGTGATTCGCCGGACCAGCTCGTTTGTGTCCTCGTTGCAGCAGACGTTTCCCGGGTTCAGATCGTCCTCCGGCAGCGGCACGGCCAGCTCGATGTGTCTGTCAAACCTGGCGCCCTGACGGAAAGCGTCGTAGTGACCGCAGGTGTTCGCGATTTTGTCCGCGGCGTAGAGCAGCGAGGTGATGAGCAAAGCGCGCTCGCGCTCGTTGATTTCGCCGTTTTTATATCGCGCTTCGATGTCTTCGCGCACGAATCCGATTTTGCGGCAGTCGGCGCGGCTGAAGAACGTGTCGGCGAAGTTCTCGCTCATGTAGTTGTCGCTCGTCGGGTTCGCGCCGTTATAGAACGAAATCAGGTTCTCGATTTTCTTTTCTGAGCAGGGCTGAGGGCTGAACCAGGCCAGATGGCAGATGTAGTTGCTGTAGAGGTTGTCGTTGGTGATGAGCCGTTTGTCGGTGAACGCCGACGCCACCGCCCCCGTTCCGGCGAAGATGTCGGCGACGCTTTCGACGTCGCTGCACTCGCGCTCGACCACCGACCTGATGAACGGCAGAAGCCTGTATTTGCCGCCAAGATAGCGGCGGTTGCTGACGGATGTGGTTTTAAGCGCCGGTGTTTTTCCATGCGGAAGCGCCCCGGCCCGTGCCCGCGGCAATGTCGCTCACCTCCGCTTCGAAACGCTTTCGGCGCGGAGCTCAGACGGGAAAGTTTCCTCCGGTAATATCCCGGATGTGTTCCAGTGTCCAGCGATTTTCAGGTTCGTGAGGGGAAGCGGTGATCCCCAGGAGGTCGATGCGCCAGGGGCCCGTCCATTTGGCGTCCTCCACGTAAACGCGGCCGGCGGCCACCAGGGAGCGCAGCTTTTTGGGTCCGATGGAATCCGCGGGAGACTGCATCTGTCCGATTGTGCGGTATCGAACTTCGAGGACCACCAGCTCTTTTTCCTGTTTATCCAGCGCGACAATGTCCAGTTCTCCCCTCCGGCAGGTGAAATTGCGGGATAAAATCTGCCAGCCCAGCTTTTCGACGTGAGCGGCCGCAAAATTTTCCGCCCGTTTCCCCAGCTCCAGGTGAAGCGCCCTCACGCTTCGGCGCCTTTGTCCAGTTTGTAGATCCAGGCAAGGACCCGCGCCACGGCGTCGTAGAGCTCCACGGGAACCTCCTGCCCCAGCTCCAGAGAAAGGAGAGCCGAAACCAGCGCCGCGTCTTTGACGATGGGGACGTTGGCGGCCTGAGCCACTTCAACGATGCGGCGCGCGATGAACCCCTCTCCCGACGCGGTCACTACGGGAGCCGTATCGTGCTTCTGATCGTATTTGAGGGCCACGGCCCCGTCCCGCTGCGGCGATCTGGAATCTGGTGATTTTGAATTTGTTGATTTCGAGAAATTCTGATTATCTTCCATCGGGTGCGCCTCCAGGTCAGACGGTGATGTCGAGTCCTCTGTCGGCGAGGATCTGTCGGCGCAGTCCGCCTTCGAGAATCCGTGAAACGTTGATGGATTGCAGAGCCAGAGGAATGTCCTCCAGTTCTCTGCGAATGAGGTGACGTTTATGTTTCAGCAGTTCGCAGGTGGCGTTGTGTTCCGCGAAGAGGGAAAGATTGTAGGAGCGTCCGTCGCTTTCCACGTCTCCCCCGATTTCTCCCAGCCGCGTGCCTTCCATGGAAAAACCCACCTGCCAGTAGCGCTTTTCCCCTTCTTCGTGGACGCGCCCCACAAAGACCCGGGCGACGCCGCCTCCCGTTTCATCGGAGAGAGGCCACAGCGGCGCGCAGAGGAGGGCGGGGTTGACGTCCTCCCGAGGGGCGCTCAGCAGCAGCGAGTGTCCCCGCAGGAACTTCGAAATCTCTGCCGTTCCCTCGCCTTTTCCCTCTTTCAGCCCCCGCAGAATTTCGACGGGGTTCTCTCCTTTTCGGGAGCGTTCTCTCACTTCTTTGCGGATGCGTTCCCACATCGCGCCCGCGGCTTCTCCGTTCAGCGACATGTACCAGGACAAAAGCTCGACGTTCTCCCGGGTCATGGGCAGATTTCGGGCCCATAGCTCCAACAGGGAGTTGAGCTGCGTCTCTTTGCCGCCCATTCTCCGCCAGGTTTCGCGAATGGAGAGAAGCACTTCATCGGACAGGGGCATTCCCCGGGACAGGAGCGCCGTCGCCAGTTCCCTGTCGGCCAGGGGCAGTCGGGAAAGAAAGGAAAGTTCGCCTTTGGCGAGGCGCAGAACCGGCACTTTGTCCGTCCCCGACGCGTCCCAAACGGCGCGGAAATTTTCTCCCGGGATCAGGTCCAGGGTGGCGCGGGCCGTCAGAGTTCGCGATCCCTGCTGTCCCTGAGCAGTCACCCGGACGGTGTAGCTTCCGTCGTCGTTTCGGGAGAGAACCTGCCCCTCCACCAGCGTTCCGGAGCGTATCGACGGATGGGGTCCCTCGGAGGAAACCGGGGTCACTCCGCCGGGAGTTACCTGATTCTGACCGATTTGATTCTGATTGACCTGTACGTTGAGATTCGATATCTGCGCCATACCCATAGAACCTTTCGAAAAATTTACGGAATCAGCTTTTTACAAAACGTAACGCGATGGACGGGAGAAAGTCCGAAGGTTCGTACCGCCCGGCGATGAACCTCCGTGGGATAGCCCTTGTGCTTCGCGAATCCGTATTCGGGATAAAGCCGATCCAAAGCCATCATAACACGATCCCTCAGGACCTTGGCAACGACAGAAGCCGCAGAAACCGCCGGAACCAGCGCGTCCGCCGCCACGAGAGTCTGTTGCCTGATGGGAAGGTCCGGAATTTCCAGCAATCCGTCGATCACCGCCAAATCCACGGGCAGGGGGAGTTTTTGGAGGCTGCGGCCCATGGCGCGAAGAGATGCGGCGGAGATGTTGATTCGGTCGATGGTGCGTACGCTTTCGGCCTGGGCCCGCCAGAGGACCTTCAGATCGTTCATGGCGAGAAAAAGGGCCTCCCGTTTTTTGGGGGACAGGCGTTTGGAGTCGTCGAGCCCCAGGTTCAGAAGCGTCTCCTCCTGCTTTTTCGTCAAAACCACGGCGGCGGCCACCACAGGGCCGGCCAGCGGTCCTCGTCCGGCCTCGTCCGTTCCGGCGAGAACCCCTTCAAAACTTTTGAGGGTCTCCAGGAAATTCAGCTGTCGCCGGTTCCGGGAATCCACAGCGACTCACCGGGAAGCTCCAGAGTCATGGGGCCCAGCTTTCCGGCGGAAAAGGCATCCACCAGACGCCGTCCCGCCAGTTCTCTGTTGACGGCTCCTCCCGACACCAGGCAGCCCAGACGACGCCCCACCCGATCCAGCGTCAGCTCGTCGGGTTCTTCGGGTGTTTCCAGTCCCCAGTGAGCGGCCACGATGCTCCAGAGGTCCCGTTCCCTCAAAAAGCGGATCAGCTCCAGAGCGGTGACTTCGAAACCTCCCAGAACCTCGGCTTTGCTGCAGCCCAGCCAGGCGAGCACGCGATGCACGCCGGGCTCCGAATGGGGGTCGAGGATGCCGGGGGAGTCCACGACGAGAAAATCGCCGCCTTTGTACCAGCTTACGTCCCGTGTGATGCCGGGAATTCCGCCGACCCGGGCGCAGGATTTCCCCACGAGCATGTTCAGAAACATGGATTTCCCCACGTTGGGAATGCCCACCACGGCCAGGCGAAGTTCCCGGTGCCGGGGCTTCATTCGGGCGAGAATCCGGCGAAGCGCTCCCAGGCTGTCCCTGCGCAAATCGAAGGCCCAGGTGTCTTTTTTCTCCTCCGTAAGGGTTTCCATCCATACGCGGGTGCGTTCGGGGGAAGCCAGGTCCTTTTTAGAGAGAATCACCGCCACGGGTTTCAGGCGGGACAGGGAGGCGATGAGGGGCGAAGACGTGGAAAAAGGCGCGCGGGCATCGCGCACCTCAATGATGAGATCCAGTTTTTCGGCCAGTTCACGAAGTTTACGGTCGCCCCGGGCCATGTGCCCGGGATACCAGACGGTTCTGCCCAAAGCCGGTCAACGGGGAAAACCGATACGCAGGAGAGGCCAGTACCGGAAAAAGGCGGGACCGTAAATGTCCTTCACGGGGATGTATCCCCAGTAACGACCGTCCTGAGAGTTGGGGCGATTGTCGCCCAGCGCGAAGTACATATCCTCCGGAACCACAAAAGGAACCTCGGGATAAAATTTGTTCGGACGCATGGTGTAGTGGTCTTTGTTCTTCACATAGGGTTCGCTGACAGGAGCGTTGTTGACGTATACGACTCCGTCTCGAATATCCACCGTGTCGCCCGGAATGGCGATGATGCGCTTGATGAAATCCCGGGATCGATCCTCCGGATATTTAAAAACGTAAATACTGCCCCGTGACGGCGTGGTGAACCAGTTCCAGAACTTTGCCACCAGCACTCTGTCTCCCACCTCGAGCGTCGGCACCATGGACCCGCTGGGAATCCAGAAAGCCTGAACAACAAAGGTTCGTATGATCCATGCCAGAGCCAGAGCCCAAAGAATGGTCTCCAGCGTCTCTCTCCACCAGGGCTTTACAACTTCTGTCGCCAAAATACAAAGCCTCCGTTCCCAATTCCTGCCCTAACATTATCCGTTTATTTTTAGATACAGCTTTGTTATCTTACCATATAAGCCGCCAGTTTCTCGCGCATCTTCTCGACTCCGGTTCCCGCTTTTTCTTTTATCACGGTAAAATTGGACGGAAGGCGCATTTCCACGTCTCCGGGGTCGACCAGAAAGGCGGGGACGTCGGGGCGAAGGGAACCCACAAGGCCCGCTGCCGGATAGACCACCAGGGAGGTCCCGATAACGGCGAAAAGATCGGCTTCTCTCACCAGCCGGTCCGCCTCGGCGATGAGGGGGACGGCCTCTCCGAACCAGACGATGTGGGGACGCATCGGCGCTCCTGTCTCGTCCGTCCGGCCCGGCGTCAGATCTCCGTAGCCGATGTCGATGATTTTCGATTCGTCCCGGGTGCTGCGGATTTTTGTGAGCTCTCCGTGCAGGTGAATCACCTGAGTGCTCCCCGCCCGCTCGTGAAGGTCGTCCACGTTCTGCGTCACGATCCGCACGTCGAAATCCTTTTCCAGCTCCGCCAGTACGATATGCGCCCGATTGGGTTTCACATCCCCGAGCTGACGCCTCCGGGCGTTGTAGAACTCGGTCACCAGCTTCGGATCTCTGTACCAGCCCTCGATGCTGGCCACGTCCATCACGTTGTGCTCCTCCCAGAGGCCGTCGCTGTCACGGAAGGTTCTGAGCCCGCTTTCCGCGCTGATGCCCGCTCCCGTCAAAACCACGAGTTTTTTTAAATTCTGCTTTTTTGAGTTCTGATTGCCCGAGCCGTTTTTTTCCATCGTTTTGCTCCCCCGATCACTCCGTGCTTATATTCCATGTTCTGCGCCGTGTCGTGCGCTGTCCTTCGACGCTTTATTCTCTCTCCGTACCCGTAACATTATAAGAATATTTTACTTAATTCGGGAGACCAAAAATAAAAAATTCCGCTGCTCTGAAAAAATCTGAAAAAAATTAAATAAAATTTAAGAGAGATTTAAATGAAACAGACTCCGGTTTGACGTTTGCCTGGCGTTTTTATGTTGCTTTTCTTTCGTCAAAGCGGTTAAATTTTACTTATGAAGAAAATCCGGACAGTTGTAGTTTTGAAGTATTGAAGTATGTATGAAGTGTGAGGTCTGAGGTTTGAGGTCTGAAAGGATGTGATCTTCAGTGCGCAGACAGGCGGGAAAAACAGGCGGTGGAAAAATTTTCCTGTATATTGCGGGGACTGTGGCGTCTCTCGTTCTGGTGGGTGGCGTCGCTCTGTCCGTTCTTGATATTGCGGGAGGTATGGTGGCGGATATAGCGAAAAAAACGGTGGCGGAGCAGACGGGAATGCAGCTCTCCGTTAAGGAGGTGCACGGCAATCCCATCAGAGGCTACACCTTCAGCGAAATCCAGCTGGCATCCGCGCAGAACGAGAGCCTCTTCTCGGCGAAATCTCTGGGGGCCGGAGTCAACTTCATGTCGCTGCTGAAGGGCTCGCCCCGTCTGGCCACGCTCTCCATCGGCGGCGTCGAGATGGATCTCGACAAATTTGTGACGGAGTTCAGCAAAATTAAATTTTCGGACTCTCAGGGCAGCGGAGAAGTCCCCATCGACCGGCTCACCCTGAAGGAAAGCCGTTTTACCTCGAAGTGGGGAGAGATCGACGTCGGCGATGCGACGGCCCGTTTCAGCGGTCCTCAGATGAACATCGCCCTTGACGGCGCGGTCAACGCGGTTCCGGTGAAGGGGAGCCTCGACCTCGCTATGCAGGGGGAAAACATCACCGTCCACAAGGCCGACATCGGCGTGGGCAAGGGGTCCCTGACCTCTTCCGGCTCCCTTCGTCCGGGGCCTGACGGATATGCCGTCGATTTTCAGGGAACCCTCAAAAACATCGACGTATCGGAAATCACGGCGTTCTGGCGGGATTTTCTCAGTTCCGACGACTACAGCGGCGCGGCGGACGTGAACTTTTCTCTGGAGGGAGCGGGCAGCAGCCTGATGATCACCGCGTCTCTGGCCTACCGGGGGTCGACCCTGGGAGGTTATCCGGTGGAAAATGTTTCAGCGAATCTGAAATACTCCGACATGCGTCTCACGGTGAGCGATTTGAAGGCCACCGCCCTGGGGATTCCCATTGACGGCAGCGCAGCCGTGGCCATGAAGCCGGGAGCCGTGCCTTCCATCATGATTCAGCTGGAGGGCAGCGATGCGCCCCTGAACGAGCTGGCCAGGCTGTATCCTCAGCTCGGAAAAGTCGAAGGGAAGGTCGACCGGTTCTCGGCTCGCATTCAGGGGCCCACCAACGCCCTGTCGGGAACGGTGGAGCTTGCGGCTCCGGAGGTCGTCCTCATGAACCGGCAGATCACGGGGCTGGCCGCGCAGGTCAAACTGGCCCAGAGCGACACGGCCACGGTCAGCGGCAAATTCGTTCTCGAAGGCGCGCAGGGGTATCTTCAGGGGACAGCCGCCCATATTCTCACGGGCGCGGCTCTGGATCTGACCCTGAAGCTGCTGAACCTGGACATCAAAAAGGTGGAGGACCTCATTCCGGACGGGAAAAAGTACGGTCTTTCCGGAGCCCTGACCGCCGACCTGGCCATAAAGGGCAAGGTCTCCTCGCCGACGGTGAGCGGTACGGTCAGCAGCCCCAAATTTTCGGCGATGGGCTATGATTTGGATAAACCCTCGGTCACCTTTGCCTGGGACGGAAGCACTCTGAAGCTCACCGACAGCGGGGGAACCTGGAGCGGGCTCCCCATAAAGGTGAACGGGTCGGTGGGGCCCCTGTCCTCGAAAACGCCCTCCATCGACATGAAGGCCCAGCTCGCCTTCAGCCCGGCCGCTCTGAAGCAGTTCGTTCCCGACGTTGCGGCCTGGAAGCTGCAGGGCAACATCAGCGCGGGGGTGAAGCTCACGGGCAAACTGCCCTCTCCGAAGGTGGAACTGACGGCGTCGTCTCCGGCGCTCTCGGCGTTCGATGTGGTCAGCGCGAAAAATCTGGAGGCGACCACAGTCCTGGGGGGAGACCTGGCTAAACTCGACAAAATGGATCTGAACCTGAAAGCGGGCGTTCTGGCTGCGTCCGGCATGGGACTGCAGAACCTCTCCGCGACGATTAAAAAGGACGGGCAGCAGATTCGCCTGGAAAACGCCTCCGCGAAAAGCGGCGAGGGCTCCATAACGGGAGGCGGAACGGTGACTCTCGCCGCCGACGCGAAAAACACGGACGCAAAACTGGACCTGGCCTTCGACCTCACCCGCCTGGACCTTGCGCCTCTGGCAAAAAGCGGAGGACTGAGCGTTCCTCTCTCCGGGATTCTTTCGGGAAAAGCCAGCGTAAAGGGAACTTCTTCCAACCCCTCCATAGCCTTCACGGCCCAGGTCCCGAATATCGCGGCAAGCGGCCTGACGGCCACGGACCTGGCGGCCGACGTCTCCGGCAATTTGAGCGCGCTGAAAATCAACAGTTTCAAAGCGAACCTGGGAGGCGCGCCCCTTTCCGCCACGGGAACCGTCGTCCTGAGCGGACCCTTCCGGGCGGATTTGGATATTTCCGGAACGGGGCTGGATCTGGCGGCTCTGACGGCGGGGCTTCCCGATATGAAAGGGGCCTTTTCCGGAAAAGCGGATCTGAATTTCAGCGTCAAATCCGGCGCTCAGGGCAACAGCGGGACGGGAAGCGTTCGTTCCGCGGCTGTTACGGCCTATGGACTGAAGCTCTCCGACCTGAATATTCCTCTGGCGCTTTCCGGTAATTCCCTGAAGTCAGAAAACGGGACCCTGAACTTCTATGGCGGAAAGGTGAAAAACAGCCTGACTTTTGACATGAACGCCATGAAGTTCAGCGACTCCGTGACCGCCGAGGGCTTCGACGTCAACGCCGCGGCTCAGGATGCCACCGGGGGGCTGGGTGGAAAAATAACGGGGAAGGGCGTTCTTTCCCTGAAAATCGACGGCAGTGCGGCCAAAAACCTGACGTACTCCGGCAGCGGACAGTTTACGATGGGTGAGGGCTCCATCAGCGGCTTCAGCGGTCTTGACGTCCTGACCCGACTTTACGGCGTGAACGGCATCCGCTATACAAAGGTGACGGCGCCTCTGCGGATTGAGACGGGCCGGCTGATTGTGGCGAAGGGCTCGTCGGCTGTTCCTCCGGCCAAAGACCCGATTTACAGGTCCGCGGCCCTCACGGAGGACGGAGCTTTCACCTTCGACAAAAAACTCTATTTCGTAGCCGCCGGCAACGTCAATTTTCAGCTTGTCAACGCTCTGGCGGGAGGCGCGGCGGGTGGGGCCGAGGCCCTTCTCAAGGGAGGCGGCAGTCTGCAGGACGTTTTCAGCGGGAAAAATCTGGAGTCCGCCCTGAAGGGAGCCCTTGGGGCCGCGAAAGAATCTTCACAGGAGTCGGACTTCCGGGATGTCTCGGTGAAGGTCACGGGGACCGCGGATAAACCGTCTGTCGCTCTTCTGAAGGTCGGGCCTTCCAGTCAGCAGCAGGACCAAAGCGCGGCTTCGAAACCGGCTCAAACCCAGACCCCGGCCTCCGCGCAGGGAACTTCCTCTGCTCCTGCCGCTCCTGCCGCGCCCAAAGCGCCCTCCGCCCCGGCAAAGCCGGAGGAGGTCCTCAAGGAGGCGATTCTGGACGCCATTGCCCCCCAGACGAAGGAAACAAAAGAGACGAAGAAGGAGTCGGGAACCACGGAAGGACAGCCACAGCCCGATCCCAAACAGCAGCAGCAGCAAAAAATCGAGAAGGAGATTCAAAAGGGCATAGAGGGCCTCTTTAAAAAGAAGAAATAACAAGAAGAAATAACGGGAAAAAGCGGAGTATCGCAAAAATAAAAGGACGGAGGGGGATTGCAGGGTATGGAGACCAAAACTACAAAACAGCGTCTGGACGAGCTGCAGGATCTTTTACAGGCAAAATACATTACGGAAAGTGAATTTCGCGCCGCGCGCATCAACGTCCTCCGGGAGTCCGGCTTTGATTTCACGTTCCACGGTCCCCGAAGGAAGGAATCGGAAATCGACGACGGAGAAGATGAATATCTGGAGGAAATGGAGCCCAGGGGCAGAGGATGTGGTTGTTTTCTTTCTCTTGTGTTTCTCGCGGTCGTCATCGTCCTGGGAATCCTCCTTGCCGCTCCCGAGTGGCCCGACGAGTTTGGGGGCCAATACGTTCGCCAGGCGAGAGAGGAAGCGGTCAGTCTCTGGAACTCGTTTTTCTCCCCGGAGGAAACAAATTCCGGTTCAATTCCCGATCCGCTGAAGTCCAGAAAGGAGGTGTCGGCGGACGTCCTCCCGAAGACAGACGAGACGTCGAAGGACGAAACTCCCGACATGCCTTCGAAAGACGTTTCCGGCCGGTCGTCTCCGCCTTTGCAGCAGCCTCTGGCGGTCGCGTCTGTTCCCGCCACGCCAAGCCCCGTCGCCCTGGAAGGTCGCGCCCCGAAGCTGGATATTTCCGTTCTGCCCGACGGAGAAGCCGGCTCCGGGGATCCTCAGGTGATCATTGTGGAAATCCCTCCTTCGTTACCCGACCCCGTTCCGGAAGAGACTGCCCTGGTGCCGAAGGGGACGGGAGGGATGGTTTCCTCCAACGCCGCCAGGATTCGTTCGGCTCCCAACACCCTGGACACGACCAATGTTTTGGGATGGGCCCGCCGGGGAGAGCGTTTCACCGTTCTGGAGCGCAGCGCGGATTCCGGCGGAGGTTCCTGGTATCGCGTCCGTTTCGAGGCCAATGACAAAGAAGGATGGGTCAGCGGGACTCTGGTGAAGCTGGAACTGTAGCGAAAGGGCGAAAATGACGGAGGGGGGACGGCTCCCCCCTCGTCGCGGCTTCCTGCGAATTACAGTCTTTCAGCTGCAACCTTTTGCAATCTTTCTGTTACAGTTTTTAACTTACAGTCTTTCCTTAAACCACTGGATAATTTCCTGCATTCGGGCGAGCCTTGGTTTCGGGCGGCCGCTTCGGCTGAGTTCGTGGTTTTCGCCCCTGAATACGCAAATTCGGCTTTCAACGCCGTTGCGCTTCAGAGCGGTGAACACCTGAAGTCCCTGGGAAATTTCGCAGCGGTGGTCCTCGTCGGAGTGGATGATCAGCGTGGGCGTTTTCGCCTGGTTCAGATACCGCAGGGGAGAATGTTCCCACAGTTTTTCCGCGTCGGTCCAGATATCCGCCGCCTGCTGGTCGGGGACGAAGTAATATCCGATGTCGGAGATGCCGGCCATGGAGATCCAGTTGCAGATACTGCGCTGGGTGGCCGCTGCCCGGAAACGGTCCGTATGGCCGATGATCCAGTTCGTCATGAAGCCGCCGTAGGATCCCCCCGTGACCCCCAGCCGGTCCCGATCGACGAAGGGAAGCGTTTCCAGGGCCCAGTCCGTGAAGAGCATCAGGTCGTCATAGTCGATGGTTCCATATTGGCCGCGAATGTCGGCGAAGGCATCGCCTCTGCCGTCGCTGCCTCTCGGGTTGCAGAAGAGGACGACGAAACCCGCCGCGGCCCAGCACTGCATCTCGTGGACGAACACGTCTCCGAAGGTCATTTTGGGGCCGCCGTGGATGTGGAGAATCGCGGGATACTTCCTGCCCACCTCGAAGCTGACCGGACGCATGTACCAGCAGTCGAGGCCCTGGGCCGTTCCATTTTCCAGATGGACATACTCCGGAACGCTGATGTCGCACTGGCTCAGGGAGGTGCGGTTGAAATCGGTAAGCCGGCGTTCCCGACCGTTTTCCACGAGGTACAGCTCCTGGAGAAAACGCCCCTCCAGTCCCACCACTGCCGCTTTTCCCTGATGCACGTCGTAATCGTCCACCGTGGCCAGTTCTTTCGTGACCTGAAGGATTTTCCCCTGAAGGTCCACCGTGTGAAGGTGGGAATAGTATCCGTCCGTGGAGACGAACCAGGCTTTCGCCGTTTCCGAGCCGGGCTCTCTGTCGGTCCAAAACGCCGCGTTCATGTCATAAAGTCCATAGCGGCAGTCGCAGATGACGGAGTTTCGAAGCCCTCTGTCCATGTCGGCTGTCAGGCATTCCGGCTTTCCCTCCCTCAGGAGGTAAAAACGGGCGTTTTCGTTGTGTCCGTAACGCTTCATATCCGTCCCTGTCAGCAGTATTCCGTCGTCCCGGGGCAGGGGAGCCGCGCAGTTCCAGTTGAAAGAACCCTGTTCCAGCACGGGGGCGACCGTTCCGGAGCGCAGATCGAAAGACCAGACTCCGGAGGTTTCCGGCATCTCGTCCCTGTAGCTTCGCCCCACCGCCAGAGCCAGGCCTCGATCCGGCCGGAGCCGGACCTGTCCCACGTCCATTTCCGCCGGTGAAAGCCGTTTTAATTCCCCCGAGGAAACGGAGAAAAGAGAAAGCGCCGTCCGTCTCTGGCCGGTAAAGCCCTTTCCGTTGGAGCAGAAGGGCACCTGTTCGAAGATCATGTAATCCGCGTCCTCGAAGCGGGGTTCCTCCGGTTCTTCGACTGTTTTGAGGAGCAGACGGTCCTCGTCCAGCGCCCACAGCTCCGTCACCGGTCGGGAGACGGTCGCCAGAGGCACGGCTTCGCCCCCTGTCAGAGGAATGGAGTAGAGAGAGGCGCTTTTTTTGTCTTTTGGGTTTTCTTCCTTTTTTTTGTCCCGCTCGCTGACGAAAAGAACGCGCTTTCCGTCCGGGCTCCAGCAAAAGGCCTTTTCCGCGCCGGAAGAGGTCAGACGCGTCACCTGGTCCCCGTCCAGGTCGCAGAGCCACAGGTCCGAGAGATAACGGTTTTTTTCGAGGTCGGCCTGATGAACCGCGAAAACGATCTTTCTTCCATCCGGAGAAAAACGCGGACAGGCTAAAAAACGAAAAGCCAGAATATCGTGAGGGACGGTATATCTGCTCATAGCTGTACCTCCTGTACGAACGTGAAGTTATCACTATTATTGCTGTCTCATTATAGCAAAAAATAGCGTGAACGACGGTTTCGAGAGCATTTTCAATTATTTATCGATTCTGTCTGTTATTGTCTCGCGTTTATTTTATAATTATATTTATTACAGGGGATTATTTCAGAGGAATAATTAAGGAGGGAGCTGTCTGTGAGGATTTTTGGAATTTCAGCTCGAACGATGGTGCTTCCCGACGGGGTCTTCGACGTAAAGTCCAATCGCTTCCGGGTGGGTAGGGGCGAAAAAATTTTCCCGAAGCTCCGAAGGCCTTCGGGAAATTTCTGGAACGCGGAAGCTGGCGCTGACTTTGCGCGTTCAGGCTGCGCGGGTTACGCCTGTTTGTACTCCACCGTCAGTTCTTCGGGTTTAAAACCGCACAGCGAGAGGATACTTCGGGTGAGAGTGAGGCACTCGCCGGCATTGTAGGCCGTGTCGATCCACAAATTGTTGCTCAGACGCGTTTTGTTGGTTTTTATTTCGTCGTCCCGGTAGCTGAATTTCAGGCGGGAGGCCAACTGCGGCGGCAAATCCAGGCTTGCCGCGTCCTTGTCCAGATTGGCCATGACAAAGGGCTTTTTGAAAATCATGACCTCGCAAACCTTGATGAGGATTTCATGCCAGAAATTCACGGGATAGATTTTTCCCAACAGAGAAAAAGAGGAGGGTTTCATGCTGTTTAAATCCTCGGAGGACGGGTGTCCGGCGGGGTTTTCGTCGAGCTTTGGCCGGTTTGCCGCGGTCGGGGCGGAGGACATGAAAACAGGGCTTCCCGCCGTATGGAGGGCGTTTTTTTCGGACTTTTCTCTCGGCGCTTCTCTCGGATGGTTTATGGTTTTTCCCGGAGTTTTTCTCTCCTGAGCCGGAGACTGCCCCGAAAGAAACAGGCCCGCCTCGGAAAATTCGTCTCTCAGATCGGAGAGTTTCTGCAGCCATCCCCTGATTTTGCGTATCCTGGAGTAGGTCTCGTGCTGGGTGGTTTTCGAAAGTTCCTCGTCCTCCATGTCCAGAGCTTCGTTGTGATACCTGCGTTGCTGCCCCTCCGCGTCCTGGAGGCTCGCCGTCAACTCATCCAGTATATCGTTCGGATTTCGCGCGCTCATACGGAACTTCCTCTCGTTTAGATTATGTTAAGAGTCATTATTTCATATTGTAGCGCAACTTTTCTCAGGAACAAGGACAGAAGAAGTCTTTCGATACATTAAATTTGAAATTAAACGGCTAAAGTTAAAATAGCTAAAAGAAATGATATTTACACATTATCCGGAAGACCTCGACCGATAATCCGGTGGGGGCAGGCAATCATCTCCAACCGGTCACACGGCTTTGAGGGCTTTGTCAAATTCCGCGATCACGTCCTCGATGCACTCCAATCCCGTGGAAAAACGCAATTGCCCCATGGAAATGCCGCATCGCTCCATTTCTTCTTTGGAATAGGCGCGATGGGAGGTTTTTGCCGGGTAGGAAATGGAGGTGGCGACGTCCGCCAGGCTCGGCACGAACTTGATGGTTTCGCAGGCGGCGATGAAATTTTCGGCCCCTTTTTGCCCGCCGGCGATGTCGGCGCTCAGCATCCCCCCGTAACAGCCGTTTTCGAACTGCGCGGCGGCCACGGCGTGAAACGGCGATGAGGCCAGGCCGGGGTAGTAAACTTTTTCGATCTTCGGGTGTTTTTCAAAATATTCCGCTAGTTTCATGGCGTTCTCGCTGTGCCGGCGCACGCGCATCTCCAGAGTGCGCATACTGCGGGCCAGCAGCCAGGCGTCGAAGGGACTGGGGATGCTCCCGTACAGGGTGGCGATTCTCTGGATTCGGGCTGTTTCGGCGGCGCTGGAGACGACCGCGCCGGCGGTGATGTCGCTGTGTCCTCCCAGGTACTTCGTAGCGCTGTAGGCGACCACGTCCACGCCGAATTTCATCGGACAGCAGATCACCGACGTGGCGAAGGAGTTGTCCACGATCACTTTTGCGCCGTGTTTGTGGGCGATTTCACTGGTTTTTTTCAGATCGACGACCTCCATCAGAGGATTGGTGATCGTTTCCGTATAGACGACTTTCGTGTTGGGCCGGATGTATTTCTCCGGATCTTCCTTGAAGAAGTCCACGAAGTCCACCTCGATGCCGAAGCGGGGGGCCTCGTTTTTGAGGTAATCATAAACGCCTCCGTACAGGACGGAAGAGGCGACGATGTGATCGCCCGTCCCCGCCTGAGCCAGGATGGAGGCGATGATGGCCGCCATTCCGGAGCTGAAGGACACCGCGCCGTCGGCATCCTCCGCTGTGGCCAGCAGCTCGTTCAGGCTGTCGTAGCACGGATTGGCCATTCTGGAGTAGACATATCCCGCTTTGGTCCCCTCGTATACCGCGTCGAGGGTCGGGACGTCGTCGAAGCTGAAAACACTGCTCATATAAACAGGAAGCACCTTCGGAACCGACACGGAATTTGCCGCCTTTTTCGCGATCTGATATTCTCCGCTGTGGGTCAGTTTTGTCATCAGTCCCTTTTCCGATTTTCCCATCCGGTTCACACCCTCTTTTTAGAATTTGGATACTCCGAATTATGAAGAGTTTTTCAAAATTAACCTGTTTATTATTATAATATGAATGCAACGGAAAATATCAATCGAAGAATGGCAGACCACACTTTTATCAATTTCCTGATATAAAACATTTTTTCTATTGATTTGACTTTTTATTATTTTTCAAATATCATACCAAACAAATAAGATTTATATTAATTTATATCGATAGGAATGCCGCGTGATGAACGAATCGGGAGGCCGCCGCCCGGAATCTCCTGTGTTCTGTGACTCGTGCGGCCCGGCATAATACAGAAAGAAGCGTAAATGATGACGAGCCGCGGACAGGAACTCAAAAAGAAAATTTTTCTCGAAGCCCGGAATCTGGGATTGACCCTTCTCGGCGTCGCTCCGGTGAAACGCTGGGAG